>NZ_JBSFWU010000019.1:0-86711 GCF_053594995.1 Streptomyces sp. NPDC002536 | reverse complement strand
CGTGATCACTACTTTACCGGATTTCCCCCGCGACTCCTAATCGGAGTCCGTTCCGGAATTCGGGCACGCCGAAATCCATCCCGTTCAAGGGCCGTGCAGGTAGTGAATGCCGCCAAGTGGCGTGAGGTGCCGCCTCGGAACCGTGTCGGCTCCGTGGCAACTCGGAGAACACTACGCATCGGGCACACCCGTGTCAACCCGAGCTTGCACCTGCCCCGTTCGCCCCTCCCCGCTCCCTCTCCCCGTCCCCTCAGTCCAGGTCCTGGAGCCGTCCGCCCGCGTCCGGCTGGGTGGTCTCGACCCGGCGGAGCAGGCGGGTGAGCATCTCCCCGAGCCGGCCGCGCTCCTCGCCGGAGAGGTCCTGGAGCAGCTCCTCCTCGAAGACAGTCGCCATGCGCATGGCCTCCAGCCACTTGGAGCGGCCCTCTTCCGTGAGGCCGACGATGACGCGGACCCGGTTGCTCTCGTCGCGTTCGCGGGTGACGAGGCCTTCCGCCACCATCCGGTCGATGCGGTGGGTCATCGCGGCGGGGGTGAGCCCCAGCCGCTTGGCCAGGTCGCCGGGGCCCAGGCGGTAGGGGGTGCCGGCGAGGACGAGGGCCTTGAGGACCTCCCACTCGGCGTTGCTGATGCCGAGCTCGGCGGTCTGACGCCCGTAGGCGACGTTCATGCGCCGGTTGAGGCGGCTGAGCGCCGAGACGACCTTCTCCACCTGGGGATCGAGGTCCTGGAACTCGCGCTGGTACGCGGCGATCTGCTCTTCGATGCTCGGCTCGGCCGAGCCAGGTGTATCGGGCATCCCCGCAGTATGGCACGACAGATTCGCGTTAAAGCCCTTCTACATGTACTCTTTAGCTTCGAACTTTACTGTTGAAGTCTTCAGGCCTGGACTGTCTGTCTCCGGCCTTCCACCTAGGGGGTGAGTGTGACCACCGCGATGGGCGCAGCACTGCGTCGGATCCAGCTGGGCAACGCGCTGAGCGCGTTCGGCAACGGCTTCACGATTCCGTTCCTGTTCATCTATGTGTCTCAGGTGCGGAATCTCGGTGCGAGCACGGCGGGCGTCGTGCTCGCGACCTTCGCCGTGGCCGCTCTTGTCGTGCTGCCCTTCACCGGCCGGGTGATCGACCGCCGGGGTCCGCTGCCTGTTGCCGTCGCGGGTGGTGTCGTCGCCGCCATGGGGTCTCTGGGGCTGGGGCTTGCGGACAGCAAGGTGCTGGTCGTCGCCGCTGCGGCGGCGCTGGGCTCCGGTATGGCCGTGATCCAGCCGTCGCTGGCCACGATGATCGTGTGGTGCTCGACGACGGCCACCCGTTCCCGTGCGTTCGCGATGCAGTTCTTCATGAACAACCTCGGTCTGGGCATCGGCGGTCTGCTCGGCGGGCAGCTCGTGGATACCTCGGACCCGTCGAGCTTCGTCCGGCTGTTTGCGATCGAGTCCGCGATGTTCCTGGTGCTCGGCGCGACGGTGGCGACCGTGCGGCTGCCGAAGGCGCCCAGGGTCGACGACGCCGTGCCGACCGGCCGGGACGAGCAGGACGGCGCGAGCGGCTGGCGGACCCTGCTGGGCGACCGGGCCATGGTGCAGCTGTCGGTGCTCGGCTTCGTGATGTTCTTCGCCTGCTACGGCCAGTTCGAGTCGGGTCTCGCGGCGTTCGCCGTCGAGGTCACGCGGATCTCGCCCGCGACGCTCGGCATGGCCCTCGCGGCGAACACGGCGGCGATCGTGCTGGCGCAGTTCGTCGTCCTGAAGCTGGTCGAGCGGCGGCGGCGCAGCCGGGTGATCGCGCTGGTCGGACTGATCTGGACCGTGGCGTGGCTCGCGGCCGGGGTGTCCGGGCTCGTCCCGGGGGCGCACGGGGTGGCGACGGCGCTGCTGATCTCCACGTACGCGCTCTTCGGTATCGGCGAGTCCATGCTCTCCCCGACGCTGGCGCCGCTGGTGGCCGACCTGGCTCCGGCGCGGATGGTGGGGCAGTACAACTCCGCCTTCGCCCTGGTGAAGCAGCTGGCTCTGGCGATCGGTCCGGCAGCAGGCGGTCTGATCGCCGGTGCGGGGATGTACGCGGCGTACATCGTGATGCTGGTCGTGTGCTCGCTCGGGATCTCGGTACTGGCGCTGCAGCTGGGCCGCCGGCTCACGGCCGCGCAGGACAACCCCGTGCGCGCCGCGGTCGTGCGGCGCTCGGTGCCGACCGAGAGCGCGGACGACCGGGTGCCCGTATCCGTCTGACCTGTCTGACCGGCCGGTGGACGCCTGGACCCACTCTTCTGAGATGCCTGTGGCCCGGAAACGTGACGTTTCCGGGCCACAGGCATCTCGTCGTGCGGAACGCTCAAGGCGCCTGCCCCGAGGGCAGCGCGAACTCGCACCAGACCGCCTTGCCGCCGCCCGGTGTGCGCCGTGATCCCCACGACGAGGCGATGGTCGCGATGATCGAGATGCCGCGGCCGGCCTCGTCGGCGGGCTCCGCGCGGCGGCGGCGCGGCAGGTGGTCGTCGCCGTCGGTGACCTCGATGATCAGGCGGCGGTCGGTGCGGCGCAGCCTGAGCCGCATGGGGGGCGTGCCGTGCTGGAGGGAGTTGGCGACGAGCTCGCTGGCCGCCAGGACGCCCAGGTCGCGCAGTTCGTTGGGGAAGCGCCAGCTGGCGAGCACGCCGGAGGCGAAGGCGCGGGCGCGCGGTGCTGCTTCGATGCCGCCGAGGAGTTCGAGTGCGGCGTTGTGGAAGAGCTCGGCGTCGTGGCCGGTGCGGGCGGGGTGCTGGAGGACGAGGACGGCGACGTCGTCGTCGTGCTCGGCGGTGACGCCGAGGGTGCGGATCAGGCGGTCGCACATGACCTGGGGTGATCCGGTGGCGCCGGCGAAGGCGCGCTCCAGCGCGGCGACGCCGTCGTAGATGTCCTCACCGCGCCGCTCGACGAGACCGTCCGTATAGAGGACAGCGCTGGAGCCGGGCACGAGCGGCACCGTGCCGGAGGTGTGCAGCCAGCCGCCGGTGCCGAGCGGGGGACCGGTGGGTTCGGCGGCGCGGCGGACCGTTCCGTCGGGGTCGCGGACGAGGATGGGCAGGTGGCCCGCGGAGGCGTAGACGAGGCGGCCCTCGTTGGGGTCGTGGACGGCGTAGACGCAGGTGGCGATCTGGGTGGCGTCGATCTCGGTGGCGAGGCCGTCGAGGAGCTGGAGGACCTCGTGGGGCGGGAGGTCGAGGCGGGCATAGGCCCGTACGGCCGTGCGGAGCTGGCCCATGACGGCGGCGGCGCGGACGCCGCGGCCCATGACATCGCCGATGACGAGGGCGGTGCGGCCGGCGCCGAGGGTGATGACGTCGTACCAGTCGCCGCCGACGGCGGTGTCCTTGCCGCCGGGCTGGTAGGTGGCGGCGACGCGGAGGTCGTCGGGCTGTTCGAGCTCCTGGGGGAGCAGGCTGCGCTGGAGGGTGACGGCGGCCTCGCGCTGGCGGCGCTCGCTGGCGCGCAGCCGCTCGACTGCCTCGACCTGGTCGGTGACGTCGGCGGCGAAGACGAGGACGCCGGAGCTGCCGGGCTCGCTGCCGTCGGCGACCCGGATCGGGGAGCAGGTGAAGGTGTAGTAGCCGTGCCGGGCGTCGGCCGTGGTGACGCGGCGGGACTTGACCGTGCGGGGCTTGCCGCTGCGCAGGACCTGGTCCATGAGCGGGAGCAGGCCGAGCTCCTGGAACTCGGGGAGGGCCTCGCGGGCGGGGACGCCGGGGGTGCGGGGGCCGAAGAGCGCGGCGTAGGCGTCGTTCACATAGGCGATGCGGTGGTCGGGGCCGTGGACGACGGCGACGAGAGCGGGGACCTTGCCGAGGATGTCGTGGACGGACAGTCCGTCGAGCGCGGGGACGGGGGCTGCGCCGGGCTCACTGCCGGGCCGGGGCGGGCTCTCGGCGCGGGCGGCGGGGACGGAGCCGCTCGTGCCGCCCGCGGCGGGCGCGGGCTGTGGGGACGTGGCGGAGGTGCGTTCGGCGCGCGCCGCTGCCCGGCGCTGTGTTCCGGGGAGCCGGGCGCTCCAGCGGGTGAAGTTCACTGAGGATTACCTCGCGGAGTCGTTCCGGATCAGCTCGGCGACGTGGGGCGGCTGAGCCGCGTGCCCGGCTCGGGGCCGCGGTCGGCGGTGCGGGGGCCGGGCCCCTGGGGAGTGCAGCAAACGTCCGAAACCTCATGATTGTTACTCTTCGCAAGCACGAACCCACCCATGGTCACACGTCCAGTGTGGCCGACGGGACCGACATCCGTCAGACGCTGGGCCACGCGGAGGAGTTCCGTGCTCCTGCCGCCGCTTGTCACCTGCTTCAACTCGCCTCCGGGTGGCGTCCGGTGCCTGCCGCGAGTTCGAATTCGGCACGGGGGTGTTCCAGCGAGCCGAGCGAGACGATCTCACGTTTGAACAGTCCGGCGAGGGACCATTCGGCGAGGATGCGCGCCTTGCGGTTGACGGTGGGGACGCGGCTGAGGTGGTAGGCGCGGTGCATGAACCAGGCGGGATAGCCCTTGAGCTTCTTCCCGTAGACCTGCGCGACGCCTTTGTGGAGTCCGAGCGAGGCGACGGAGCCGGCGTTCCGGTGGCGGTACTCCTGGAGGGGCTTGCCGCGCAGAGCGGCGAGGACGTTGCCGGCGAGGACCCTGGCCTGGCGGACGGCGTGCTGGGCGTTGGGGGCGCACTCGGTGCCGGGCCGTTCGGCCGTGAGGTCGGGGACGGCGGCCGCGTCCCCGGCCGACCAGGCGTGCTCGACGCCTTCGACCCGCAGCTCGGCCGTGCACTTGAGCCGTCCGCGCTCGGTGAGCGGCAGGCCGGCGGCGGCGAGGACCGGGTGCGGTTTGACGCCGGCGGTCCACACGAGCGTGCGGGTGGGCAGGCGCGAGCCGTCGCTGAGGACGGCGATGCGGTTCTCGCAGGAGTCGAGGCGGGTGCCGAGACGGACGTCGATGTTGCGGCCGCGGAGCTCGCGGACGGCGTAGCGGCCCAGCTCCGCGCCGACTTCGGGCAGGATCCGGTCCGTTGCCTCGACGAGGACGAACTTCAGGTCGTCGGGGCGGAGGTTGTGGTAGTAACGCGCGGCGTAGCGGGCCATGTCCTCCAGCTCGGCGAGGGCCTCCACGCCCGCGTAGCCGCCGCCGACGAAGACGAAGGTGAGGGCGGCGTCGCGGACCTGGGGGTCGCGGGTGGAGGAGGCGATGTCCATCTGTTCGAGGACGTGGTTGCGCAGGCCGATGGCCTCCTCGACGGTCTTGAAGCCGATGCCGTGGTCGGCGAGGCCGGGGACGGGGAGGGCGCGGGAGACGGAGCCGGGGGCGAGGACGAGTTCGTCGTAGGGGATGTCGACCGTGCCGGTGCCCTCCTCCTCGGCGGCGAGGGTCCTGACGGTCGCGGTGCGCCCGGTGTGGTCGACGGCCGTGACCTCGCCGACGACGATCCGGCAGTCGCCCAGCGTGCGGCGCAGGGGGACGACGACGTGCCGGGGCGAGATGGACCCGGCGGCGGCCTCGGGGAGGAAGGGCTGGTAGGTCATGTACGGATCGGTGTTGACCACCAGGATCTCGGCCTCGCCGCGTCTGGCCTCCCGTTGGAGGCGCAGTGCGGTGTACAGGCCCACGTAGCCGCCGCCGACCACCAGAATGCGCGCCGGTTCCTTCGCCAAGGCTGCCCCTTCATGGTCCTCTTCGTGGCCCCCGCGCCCTGCACTCTCCCCCGCACCCCCTCTCATGACGCACCCTCGGCCGGGGTTTGTCCACAGGCTCCGCGAAATGTACGACTGCCGCCGGAGCTGATCCCTCCGTGCGAACGGCCTGCTGAGCGCATACGTATGCGCAGGTCAGAGGGGTTCGGACGGGGCGTCGGGGGTGTGCGGAAGCGGAGCAGACCGGGCCCGTACTCCAATCGGGGACGGGCTGTGCGGAACTACCCCCTTCTTTCTTGACCGGGGCTCAACTATGTTCGTACTCCGTCGGGGTGTCGAGACGCGCCCCGACAGTCAGGGCGGGGAGTCTCCGGGGGGAGACGTCATAACCGGGGGAACGTATGCACATTCAGAGCTCTCATTGGTCTGCGTCCGCTGCTGTCGCGACGCCTGACGGTACTTCCGGGCGCAACACGCCGCTGCGTGTGGACGCCCAGCGCAATCTCGAGCATGTCCTGCGCGCGGCTCGCGAGGTCTTCGGCGAGCTGGGGTACGGGGCGCCGATGGAGGACGTGGCGCGCCGGGCCCGGGTCGGTGTGGGGACGGTGTACCGCCGGTTCCCGAGCAAGGACGTCCTGGTCCGGCGGATAGCCGAGGAGGAGACGGCACGGCTGACCGAGCAGGCGCGGACGGCGCTGGGGCAGGAGGACGAGCCGTGGTCGGCGCTGTCCCGGTTCCTGCGCACGTCGGTGGCGTCGGGCGCGGGCCGGCTGCTTCCGCCGCAGGTCCTGCGGGTCGGAGTGGACGTCGAGTCCGAGGAGGCCCGGGCGGGCCAGGAGCGGCTCCAGCCGCACGTGCAGCCCGGCGCACCGGAGCGGCCGGTGCACGCCCCGCAGTTCGCGGTGCAGTCGGCCGCGGACCGGGCGCGGGTGCCGCAGCAGCGGCAGCCGGGAGTCACCGGCGGCCAGCTGCACGAACTGCGGCTGGTCGAACAGCGGCCGTCCGCGGCCGAGGAGCGGAGCGACGCAGGCGCGGCGGCCCTGCTGGATGTCGTCGGACGGCTGGTGGAGCGGGCCCGCTCCGCCGGTGAACTGCGCCCCGATGTGACGGTGGCGGACGTCCTGCTGGTGATAGCCACGGCGGCGCCCTCGCTGCCGGATGCGGCGCAGCAGGCGGCGGCGTCCTCGCGACTGCTGGACATCCTGCTCGAGGGGCTCCGCTCGCGTCCCGTGGCGTGACCGCGCGCGTACCTGCGCCGGTTGCGCTCTGAGGAGTTGCACTCGGAAGAGGGGAAGGCCGCTCGCCGGTCTTCCCCGAACGAGTGAGCACTTGGGCTCTCGTGTACGAGTGATGCTCGGACGAGTGGTTGCTGTTCCGGCTCTGTCGCAAATGCACCCCTGTGTGCCAGTCTTACCCGGAGTACGGGTGTGCAGGCGTGTACAGGAGCCTCCGCTATGGGAGTTGACGGGCGGGAAGAACGGCGCGGGAGAGACGGGGCGGACGAGCCGCCTGATGCTCATGCGCCCGGACGTCGGGGACAGCGGGCTCATGTGCCCGGCCAGGGCCGGGCGTTGCCGCCCGGGTCCTCTGGTGCTCCGGAGTCCGTCTCCTCTCCCCCGGCGCTGCCTCCCGGGCCGTCGGCGGACGGTCCGTCCGCTGCCGCCGCGGAAGTTCCGCAGCAGCGCGACGGTGCGGAGGTGCCGCCGTCGGACCTGGAGCTGGTCGCGCAGATGCGCAGCGGCGAGGGCACGGCGTACGAGGAGTTGTACCGGCGCCATGCCGATGCGGTCCGCCGCTACGCCAGGACGTGCTGCCGTGACGAGCACACCGCGGAGGACCTCACCCATGAGGTCTTCGCCCGCACCCTGCAGGCCGTGCAGGGCGGGGCGGGCCCGGAGACGGCGGTCCGCGCGTATCTGCTGACCACCGTGCGCCGGGTCGCGGCGGCCTGGTCGCGGACGGTCAAGCGGGAGCAACTGGTCGAGGATTTCGCGGTCTTCGCCTCGTCCGCCGAGCGCAGGCCCAGCGCCGACGACGAGGACACGCTCGACCTGGGCGCGGACGTACGGGCGATGCAGGAGGCCGAGGAGTCGCTGGCCGTGCAGGCGTTCCGCAGCCTGCCGGAGCGGTGGCAGACGGTGTTGTGGCACACCACCGTGGAGGAGGAGTCGCCGAGCGAGGTGGCTCCGCTGCTGGGGCTGTCGGCCAATGCGACGGCCGTCCTCGCGCTCCGCGCCCGCGAGGGTCTCAAACAGGCCTATCTGCAGGCCCATGTGAGCACCTCGCTCACCTCCGGCGGTGACTGCGCGCAGTACGCCGACCGGCTCGGCGCCTACGCGCGGGGCCGGCTGCGGACGCGGGCCGAGCGCGGCATGCGCAGGCACCTGGAGAGCTGTGCCCGGTGCCGCACGGCCGCGCTGGAGGTCGCCGACGTCAACGCGCGGCTGCGGTCGCTGCTGCCGGTGGCGGTCGTCGGCTGGTTCGCGGCGGGGTATTCGCTCAAGGCCGCTGCGGGGCTCGCGGCAGGTGCAGCAAGTGCAGCCGGTGCGGCGGGCGCCGCGGCGTCGGCCTCGGCGGCCGGCGGAAGCAGCGCGGGATCGGGCGCGGGTTCGGGGGGCGGGGCGGCGGCCTCGCTCAAGCTCGGCATCGCGGTCGGGGCCGTGCTCACCGCGGGCGGTGTGATGGCGTACGCGCTGGTGGGCGGTTCGCCCGCGCCGGCGGAGAGTCCGCGCGCCGTCAGGGCGGCGACGGCCGCTCCGGCGACGCCGGTTCCCGAGTCGGAGCCGCCGCTGTCGCCGGCGCCGAGCCCGACGTGGGGATCCGTGGCGATGGCGCGCCCGGTGCGCCCGTCGTCGACGGCGACGTCGAGGCCCTCGCCGCGGGCCGAGCGGGCGAGTGCCGCGGCGTCGGCCACGCCCCGTGCGACGCCGAGGGCCACGCCGTCGGCCTCGCTGCTGCGTCCCACGCCGTCCCCGACGCCCTCGCCCTCCCTCGGGCCCGTCTCGCCGCCCGCCGGGCTCCCGGTGGTCTACCGGCTCGACGAGCTGACGTACGAGGACATCGGTGACGGTGCCAAGCCGGAGATCCGGCTCGCCGACAGCGACTGGCTCTGGCAGCGCCAGGGCCTGCGGGTCGGCGGCAGGGAGTACCGCGACGGGGCGAGCGTGCACGCGGACTCGTCGGTCGCCGTCGACCTGAACCGCTCCTGCCGGACGTTCGACGCGGTGGCGGGCGTGGACGACATGTCGATGGGATTCGGTGCGGTCAGGTTCTCCGTGTACGCGGACGGCGAGCGCCTGTGGAACTCCGGGGTGGTCCGGGGCGGGGATCCGGGCGTTCCGGTGCGTGTCCCGCTGGCCGGCCGCCGGACGCTGCGTCTGACGGCCGAGCCGGTGTCCGCCCCGGACCGGGCCGCCGTGGCGGACTGGGCGCTGGGGAGGCTGACGTGCGACTGAAAGCGGTTCTGCGCCCCGTCAGGGGCGCGGGGAACTGCGCGACCAGCCACAGACGGCCCGCAGCCGCAGTACCGCCCTTCCAGCGGAGCGTAAGCGCTTACGCCGCCCAGTGCCCCGGCCGCGCCAGCCCGCCCGGCAGCTTCGTCGTCGCGTCGCCCTTGGCCGCGTTCAGCTGCGGCTGGGTGAGGAAGAAGCTCCCGGTCAGGTCCGCACCGGAGAGGTTCGCGTCGCGCAGGTCCGCCCCGATGAGGTCGGCGCTGCGCAGGTCCGCGCCCGTGAGGTCCGCGGCGATGAGGTAGGCGCCGCGCAGGTTGACGCCGCGGAGATCGGCGCCCTTCAGGCGGGCGCCCATGAGGTCCGCTCCGCGGTGGTTCTTCGCCTTCCGGCCCACGGCTCCCCGCACCAGCTCGCTGGTGCGCAGTAGAAGCACGTTGACGTCCTGCCGGTGGGCTGCAACGTCCAGCTCGCGCAGTGCTTCGGTGCTCTGCGCGGCGAGCCGCTCGGTCGCGGCGAGCAGCTTGCGGAGGTCGGCATGCACGGGCCGGGCCGCCGGAAGCGTCAGTGCTTCCGTCAGGTACCAGAGCAGCTCGTGCAGCTGCCGTACGACGGGGAAGACCGCGAACATCTGCTCCGCGGTCGCCCGGTCCTGCCGCCAGTCGCGTCCGCCGAAGGTGTTCTGGGAGACCTTCTGGCCCGCGCCGAAGCAGTCGTAGACGGTGCAGCCGGAGAAGCCCTTGTCCCGGAGACGGGCGTGGATGCCGCAGCTGAAGTCCGTCTGCAGGTTGGAGCACGGCTTGCCCGCGTCCTTGGTGACCGCGAAGTCGGCGGACGCGGCGAACGGCAGCGCGACGCAGCACAGTCCGAAGCAGTTGCTGCAGTCCCCCTGCAGGACGGCGAGCGCGGTCCGGTCGGCTTCGGGCGCCGCCCCGTGGTCGGGACGCTGGTCCGTACGCTGGTCCGCACGTTCCCGGAAACGTTTCTCCGGACGCTCCGGACGTTCCGAGCGCCCCGGGCGCTTCCCGCCCCGCTTCGCCGGACGCTCCGGACGTTTCTCCGCACGCCTCTCGGACACTGTTCCCGTTCCTGTCCCTGTTCCCCGTGAATCCCCGGCCGGCCGGCGGCCGCACTCTCCATTCTGGGACCGGCGTCAAATCCCCGGCCTCGGGGTCACCGTCACCCCGCTCGCCACGGCGCGCTGCCGGGACGCGGACGGGCCCGTCCAGCAGGTGCCGCGGCGCGCGAGCAGGCGGCGCAGCCACAGCTCCGTGGAGACCAGGTCGGCGAGGCCGTCCAGGGGCAGCGCCTCCCCGCCCGCCGCCCCGCGCAGCGCACCCCGGACGACGCGGGCCTCGACCAGTCCCGCGTCCGCGAGGAGCGGGGTGTCGAAGAGGGCGAGCAGCGTGCTGAGGGAGGTGTGGAGGCCGGCGCGCACGGCTGCGGCGTGGGACGCGTGGGAGGTGGCGCCCCAGCCGGACGGCAGATCCCGGATGCCGGCACCGGCCAGGACCGCGCGCAGGACCGAGGCGCGCGCCCCGGGCTGCACCCGGAGCGCCTCGGGGAGCGCACGGCAGGCCCGTACGACCTGGTTGTCGAGGAAGGGGGTGTGCAGCCGCTGGCCGCGGATCTCCGTGGCCTGTTCGAAGATGCGGTGGTCCGCCGCGTAGCGGGCGAGTGCGGCTGCGGCGCGCCGTTCGCCGGGGCGTTGCTGCAGTGCTGCGGGCCGGACGGCCGCGCCGTGCAGACGAACCGATACTTCGGCGAGGGCCTCGCCGGTCAGCCAGCGTGCGGCCGGTCCCGGGCGGACCCACGTGAGTGCGGCGAGCGAGGCGTCGACGGCTCCCGGCGCCCCGCCGCCCGGGCCCGCCGCTCCCGTCGGCCGGAGCAGCCGTGCTGCTGCCTCCTCCAGTCCTTCCCGGTGCGTCGTCCGCGCGAGTCGCCGTGTTGCCCGGTAGACCGTGAAGGGGACGAAGAGCGAGTGTGCGGAGGGGCCGTCGGCGCGGGCCAGTGCCGAGACCGGCCGGAGCAGATGACGCCTGCGGCGGTCCATCAACAGGTCGGCCAGACGAGCCGGATGAGCGTCAAGTACTTGTCGTGCGCCGTGCCCGACGAAGTGATCCGCGCTGCCGGCGGCCAGCCGTCGGCGGTGGCGTTCGGCGGTGACGAGCGAGGGGCCGGGCTCATCGGTCAGCGGGCCGCGGTCGAGGTCGGAGTACGGGAGGGCCTCGGCGCCGGCGGCGACGACCACATGGTGCAGCCGTGGGTTCGCGGCGAGCGCGCGGGCGCGTTCGAGCTCGGCTTCGCGGGTGCGGACGGGGCCGCCGGCCAGGTCGTTGAAGGTGACGGCCAGGAGGCGTTCGCCCGTGCCGCTGCCGTGCCCGAGCGGGGTGCCGGGGATGCCGGGCAGCCCGGCGGCGAGCAGGGCGAGCGTCGCAGAGGCGCTGCCGCCGGAGAGGTCGGCACCGATACCGGGGGCCGGGCCGCTGCCGCGCGCGGTGCGCCGGAAGGTCGGTCCCATGCCGGGTACGGGCCCGGGGTCGCGGTCCCCGAAGGGGTGGACGGGGGCGTGCCGCGGGGCGGCGAACCGGGCCCGTACGGCCTCGACGAGGGCGTCCCGCACGCCCGACACGGCCTGCTCGGCGCCGAGTTGGGGGGCGGCGACGGCGAGCGAGGCCTGGGGTTCATAGCCGGTGATGTCCCGTGCGCCGTCGCGCAGCACGAGCGCGTGCCCCGGGGGCACGCGCCGCACGCCCGCGTAGGGAGTGCCGTCGCCGAGCGCCTCCGGGGCATCGGGGCAGGCGAGCAGTGCGGCGAGGTGCCCGATGTCGAGCTGGGCCTCGACCAGGTCGGCGAGCGGGAGCGCGGCGGTGGCGTAGGCGGTGCCGCCGGCCCAGGAGGTGTGGAAGACGGGCCGGGCACCGGCCAGGTCGCCGACGACGGTCAGACGGCGGCCGACCTGGGCGACGGCCGTGTAACTGCCGGGCCAGGCGGTCAGATGCCGCAGGGCGCCACCGCGGGCGGCGAGCAGTCCGCTGCGCAGGGCGTCGTCGCTCGCGCCGCACCGGCCGAGCACGGCGAGGCGGGTGAGGGAGGCCCCGGCGTGGACGACCCGGATCTCGTCGGGCCGCCAGTCGCCGACGGCCCACAGCGGAGCCGGTCCGTCCCACAGGAGTTGGGCGCCCACGGGCTGCACCGGCCCTGCCTCGGTCTCGTGCGGCGCGGCCCCGGTCCCTGCCCCGGAGGCGGTGCAGCTCCACCCCACCAACCAGCGCATTGCCGCCTCCACAGGCTGTGGACAACCAACAGGTAGCAGTCATCATGCACAGCGAAGCGGCGGTTTCGACATCCGGAAGACGACACGAAGACGACACCTGGACGCACCTGGGAATGCAGTGCGGCACCCAACTCGCCTGAAAGCGGGGTGAAGTGCCGTACCGTCACAGCCGTGCACGGGCCATGCTGCCACGGGAAGGGACCGCGCCCCGCACTCGTACGCGCGTGTCCTCGAACGCCCGCTGCGGTCGGATCCGGCCAAAATCGGGCCGTCCGCTTATCGGGGATTCAGGGGGGCGCACTCGGGCAAGTGCTTCCACAGGCGGCACCGGAACGGCGCCGGCTGCCGTGCCGCGCAAGGCGATCGCCGCCGTGCACCACCGTGCGAGGACACCCGGGACACCGCAGGCCCCCGTCGGGACGAAGGCCCGGCAGATGTCCGACAGGCCCGCAATGCGACAGTCCGGGAGGCGCTGACCACCTCCCGGACCGTTCCGCCGCCCGCGGGGAATGAGGCGACGGCTTCCCCCAGCCCACTGGATCCAGTTGCAGCGGGCCAACCCACGCTCCTCCATGGAACCGCTCCCGCAATGGCGCGGACAGAGCGCACGGCGGGCGCACTGCCACACACAACCGGAGCACGTGCCCCTCGATGCACGCACATACGGGCCTGAATCTCGCCATCCGGGACAACACCTCTTAACGGTCGGGATGCGGGGAACTACGCTGGGTTTACGAATGCCCCGTGCCTATGCCGGGGCAGGCACCGTGTCGTCGAGGGGTGCGCATGTCCAGGGAGCCGCGCGGACCGAACGAGAAGCTGGGCACCGTTCTCGCCCTCGCAGGGATCAGCAACGCCGGCCTGGCCCGACGGGTCAACGACCTTGGCGCGCAGCGGGGTTTGACCCTTCGCTACGACAAGACCTCCGTCGCCCGCTGGGTGTCCAAGGGCATGGTCCCGCAGGGCGCCGCCCCCCATCTGATCGCCGCGGCGATAGCGGGCAAGCTCGGCCGCCCCGTCCCGCTGCACGAAATCGGCCTCGCCGACGCCGATCCCGCGCCGGAGGTGGGGCTCTCCTTTCCGCGCGATGTCGGCCAGGCGGTGCGCAGTGCGACCGAGCTCTACCGGCTGGATCTCGCCGGTCGCCGTGCAGGCGGGGGTATTTGGCAGAGCCTGGCCGGTTCCTTCTCCGTCAGCGCGTATTCCACGCCTGCCTCGCGCTGGCTGATAACCCCTGCCGACAGCTCGGTCGCCCGCGAGCCCCTCCAAGTGGTCAGGGAGGGCGAGACGGGCAGCAGCAACGGCAACGACAGCAGTGCGTCCGGCGCCGGGAGCTCCGGCCCGGACTGCGGTTTAGTGCAGCGTGTCGGCCACAGCGACGTGACGAAACTGCGCGAGGCGGCGGACGAGGCGCGCCGCTGGGACTCCAAGTACGGCGGCGGGGACTGGCGTTCGTCGATGGTGCCGGAGTGCCTGCGGGTGGACGCGGCACCCCTGCTGCTCGGCTCGTACAGCGACGAGGTGGGGCGCGCCCTGTTCGGCGCCACCGCCGAACTCACCAGGCTCGCCGGGTGGATGGCCTTCGACACCGGCCAACAGGAGGCCGCACAGCGCTACTACATCCAGGCGCTGCGCCTGGCCAGGGCAGCGGCCGACGTCCCGCTCGGCGGCTACGTGCTGGCGTCGATGAGCCTGCAGGCCACCTACCGCGGCTACGCGGACGAGGGCGTGGACCTCGCGCAGGCCGCCCTCGAACGCAACCGCGGCCTGGCCACGGCCCGGGCGATGAGCTTCTTCCGGCTGGTCGAGGCCCGCGCCCACGCAAAGGCGGGGGACGCGGCCGCCTGCGGGGCGGCGCTCAAGGCCGCCGAGGGCTGGCTGGAGCGGTCCCGCCCGGGCGATGCGGACCCGTCCTGGCTCGACTTCTACACCCAGGAGCGGTTCGCCGCCGACGCCGCCGAGTGCTACCGCGACCTGCGCATGCCCCGCCAGGTGCAGCGCTTCACCGAACAGGCGCTGGCCCGCCCCACGGAGGAGTACGTGCGCTCGCACGGCCTGCGGCTGGTGGTGTCGGCCGTGGCCGAGCTGGAGTCGGGCAACCTGGACGCGGCCTGCGCCGCGGGGGCCCGCGCCGTGGAGGTCGCCGGACGGATCTCGTCGGCGCGCACGACCGAGTACGTGCGCGACCTGCTGCACCGGCTGGAGCCGTACGGACACGAGCCACGGGTGGTCGAACTGCGCGAGCGGGCACGGCCGCTGCTGGTCGCACCGGCGTGACGGAGGGGCCCGCGGGCGCCCGGCGGGTGATTGAACGGAGCCCGGAGCGGGAACCCCAGGTCATGGCTGTGCGTCAGCAAGATCGGTGACCGGGTTTCGGCCCATTGTCAGTGGCACACGTCATCATGGGAACCGTGGGCGCGGGGACGGACACCGGTTCAGACGCGGGACGGTCGCGGGGAGGTGGCGTGATGGCGGCGGCGTACGACTGCGACGTGCTGGTCGTCGGGGGCGGGATCGTGGGCCTGTCGACGGCATATGCGCTCACGCGCGCTGTGCCGGGCACGCGCGTCGTCGTGCTGGAGAAGGAGAGCGGGCCTGCCCGCCACCAGACGGGCCGCAACAGCGGAGTGATCCACAGCGGGATCTACTACCGCCCCGGCTCGCTCAAGGCGAGGTTCGCGGTGCAGGGCGCGGCGGAGATGGTGAAGTTCTGCGCCGAGCACGGCCTGCCGCACGAGGTCACGGGCAAGCTGATCGTCGCCACGGAGCACGCGGAGCTGCCCCGCCTGCACGCCCTGGTCCAGCGCGGCCGGGCGAACGGCATCCCCGTCCGCGAGCTGGGCCCCGCCCAGATAGCGGAGTACGAGCCGCAGGTACAGGGCCTCGGCGCCATCCACGTGGGCACGACGGGCGTGTGCGACTACGGCGCGGTGACGGGGCGGCTGGCCGCGCTCGCGGAGGAGGCAGGGGCGTCCGTGCGGTACGGCGCGGAGGTGCGCGTGATCGGCCGGCGCGGCTCGGCGGTCGCGGTGCGCACGGCGCGGGGCGAGGTGCTGCGGGCGCGGGCCCTGGTCAACTGCGCGGGGCTGCACAGCGATGCGGTGGCCCGGATGGCGGGCGACGATCCGGGGGCGCGGATCGTCCCGTTCCGCGGCGAGTACTTCGAGCTGCGCCCGGAGCGCACGGACCTGGTCCGCGGCCTGGTCTACCCGGTGCCGGACCCGGCCTTCCCGTTCCTGGGCGTCCACCTCACCCGCGGCATCGAGGGCCACGTGCACGTGGGGCCGAACGCGGTCCCCGCCCTCGCCCGCGAGGGCTACGCCTGGCATGTGGTGCGCCCGTCGGAGCTGGCGGGGACACTCGCCTACCCGGGCACGTGGCGGATAGCGAAGCGCCACTGGCGGTACGGCGCGGGTGAGGTGCAGCGCTCCCTGTCGAAGCGCGCGTTCACGGAGGCCGTGCGGCGCCTCCTCCCGGAGGTGGCGGAGGACGACCTGATACCGGCCCCGTCCGGGGTCCGGGCCCAGGCGGTGCTGCGGGACGGGACGCTGGTGGACGACTTCCTGTTCGCGGAGTCGCCACGGATGGTGCACGTGCTGAACGCCCCGTCGCCGGCGGCGACGGCATCGCTGCCGATCGGCCGCGAGGTGGCACGGAGGGTGCTGGGACAGCTTTAGGGGTGCCGGTATCGCGCCCCGGAGGGGCGCGGGGAACTGCGCGACCAGCCACGCACGACCCGCAGCCGACGAACGGGCGTGCGCGCAGCGCTCACCGCCCGGGCGCGTAGACCCGCACATAGTCGACCACCATCTGGTTGGGGAACGGGGTTCCCCCATCCGGTGCCCCCGGCCAGTCCCCGCCGACCGCCAGGTTGAGCAGCAGATAGTGCGGGTGGTCGAACACCCACCGCTGCCCCCGCCGCAGCTGCCCCGACCGGGCCGTGCCGTACGTCTTCCCGTCGAGCAGCCACGTCACCTTCCCCGGGCTCCAGTCCACCCGGTACGTGTGGAAGTCGTCGGACAGGCTGCCCCCGCGCAGGCTCATGTGCTGCTCGAGCCCCTTCGCCACGTACCCGGGGCCGTGCACGGCCCCGTGCACGGTGCACGGCTGGTGCCCGAGCACCTCCATCACGTCGATCTCGCCGTTCCCGGGCCAGGCCACGCGGTCGACGTTGGCCCCGAGCATCCAGAAGGCGGGCCACATCCCCTTCCCCTTCGGGACCTTGATCCGCGCCTCGAAGCGCCCGTAGGCCTGGGAGAACTTCCCCTTGGTCGTGATCCGCCCGGAGGTGATGTCGCAGGGCCCGACCGTGCAGTGCATCCACGGCAGGCGTTCCCGCCGTGCGGAGATCACGAGGTGGCCGGCGCCGTCCAGGGCCACGTTCTCGTGCCGGTCGGTGTAGTACTGCCACTCGTGGTTGCCCCACTGCGGTTCGGCGCCGCGGTCGAAGTTCCATTTGGCGGGGTCGGGCCCGCGGTAGGAGGGCCCGCGGAACTCGTCCGCCCAGACGAGCCGCCAGTCGCCGCGCTCGCGCGGAGCGGCGGCGTCGTCGCGGGAGCCGCGGGAGCCGTCGGTGGGCTGCCCGAGGTGGCAGCCGGAGAGCAGTCCGGCGGTGACGAGGAGCGCCAGCGCCGAGAGCCGGGCGGCGGTGGGAAGGAGGCGCGGTCTCGTACGCCGTTTCGCGCGCCGTCTCGTACGCGATGTCGTGCACGTTCTCATGCGCGATCTCATGCGGATGTCCGTCTCGTGCGGGTGCGGGCGCCCTGACGGGCCGAGCGAGAAGGATCGTAAAAGCTGACATATCAGACTTTGGGTGCCGACACGGCGAGCCCGGCCCGGAGTGCCCCGTGCGGCTGTCCGCAGTCGGGTTCCGTCTCCCGATCCGGGCCGGATCAGGCCCAATGGCCCGGGACGCCTCGCGCACCGCGCCCGTAGACTGACAGCACTGTGTCCGAGAACCTCACCCCCACCCAGGCCACCGCCGTCCCGGCCCAGGCCCCCGCCCCCGCAGACCGGCCCCGCAGGGACCGGTCGGAGCCGATGTTCCCCGACGGCCCGGCAGCGGACCCGGCGGGTTCGCACCACGAGCGCCGCATCCGCTCGTTCCAGCCGCGCCGCAGCCGGGTCACGCCCGGCCAGGGCGAGGCGCTGCGCCGGCTGTGGCCCACGTGGGGCCTCGACATCGACGGCCTCAGCCGCCTGGACCTCGGTGAGCTCTTCGGCGACCCGGCCCTGCCCGTCGTCCTGGAGATCGGCTTCGGCATGGGCGAGGCCACGGCGCAGATGGCGGCGGCCGACCCCGGCACCGGCATCCTGGCCTGCGACGTCCACACCCCCGGCCAGGGCAATCTGCTGAACCTCGCCGAGCGCAACGGCCTCACCAACGTCCGCGTGGCGAACGGTGACGCGATCATCCTGCTCCGCGAGATGCTCGCCCCCGACTCCCTCGCCGGCCTCCGCGTCTACTTCCCGGACCCCTGGCCCAAGAAGCGCCATCACAAGCGCCGCCTGATCCAGCCGGAGTTCCTGACCCTGGCCGCGACCCGCCTCGCGCCGGGTGCGCTGCTGCACTGCGCGACGGACTGGGAGCCGTACGCCGAGCAGATGCTGGAAGTCCTGACGGCGGCGCCCGAGTTCGAGAACACCCAGGCCGACGGCGGCTTCGCCCCGCGCCCGGAGTTCCGCCCGCTGACCCGCTTCGAGGGCCAGGGCCTGGACAAGGGCCACGTGGTCCGCGACCTGCTGTTCCGCCGCAAGGCAACGTAAGGCGTCTGAGGGGGAACCCTCTTCGTTAGGGTCAATGGGTGCATGAGTCCCTGCCCCCGTACCCGCAGCAGCCGCCCCAGCCCCCGCCGGGGGGTGTCCGGCACTACCGGCCCCGCCGGGCCCTGTGGGACACCCTCTGGGACAACAAGGCGGTCCGCGCGGGCGGGCTGATCCTGCTGCTCGCGCTCTGCGGCCTGATCATCCTGGCCCTGGTGCGCGAGCAGACCGGCACGGAGGGCTTCCTCGTCGGCCTCGGCCTGGCCGTCCTGCCCGTGCCGCTCCTGATAGCGGCCTTCCGCTGGATGGACAGCGTCGAGCCCAAACCCTGGCGCAACCTCGCCTTCGCCTTCGCGTGGGGCTCCTGCGCGGCCACCCTCGTCGCGATCCTCGCGAACGGCTTCGCGACGAAGTGGCTCATGAACACCATCGACGTCGCCGACCGCGCGCGGGCTGCAGGCTGGGGCGCCACGTTCGTGGCCCCGGTGGTGGAGGAGAGCGCGAAGGCGGCCGCGGTCCTCCTCCTCTTCACCTTCCGCCGCCGGGACTTCAACGGCCTCCTGGACGGCGTGGTCTTCGCCGGCATCACGGCGACAGGCTTCGCCTTCACCGAGAACATCTTGTATCTGGGGAACGCCTTCGCCTCGGACCAGAGCTTCGGCCACGAGGGGTTGCCGTCGACGACGGCGGCAACGTTCTTCGTCCGCGTGTTGATGTCGCCCTTCGCGCACCCTCTGTTCACCTCAATGACGGGCGTGGGCTTCGGCATAGCGGCAGCCCTCCCGCCACGCAGACGGGTGCTGAGGGCGTTGGTCCCGGTAGTGGGCCTCCTGACAGCCATGACCCTGCACGGCATATGGAACGGCTCGGCGAGCCTGCCCGGCCTGGGCTTCCTGGCGGTCTACGCGCTGTTCATGGTGCCGGTCTTCGGCGTTCTGACGTGGCTGACGATCTGGTCCCGCCAGAACGAACTCCGCACGATCCGCACCTTCCTCCCGGCGTACCAGGCCGCGGGCTGGCTGACGTGGCCGGAGCCGTTGGCGCTCTCCTCGATGCGGGCCCGAGGCATAGCCCGAGACATGGCCCGCCGCCAGGGCGGCGCCCCGGCGGCGCGTGTCGTGGCGGAGTACATATCCTTCGCGACGTCGCTGGCCTTTCTGCGGCAACGTGCGGAACGGGGCCTGGGGCTGGGCGACTTCGGGGTACGGGAGCAGGAGTTGCTGCACCACTTGTGGCAGCGGCGGGATGTGGCCCAGCCGGCGCTGGCAGTGGCGGCGGGGGTGGGGGTTCCGGCAGCCACTGGCCCGGTGCCGCCGGGGGCGTACGGGGCGGGGGCGCCGCCTTGGGGGTGGCCGGGGGCGTACGGGGCGGGGTGGCCGCCCCGTTGACGAGGGCATGTGGGCGGTGAGCCCCTACTGCAGGATCGTTCCCTCTAGTCGACGAGGCCCCACTTGACGGCCGAAGGCGATCCGGCCCACCCAGTGAGCGTCTTCCAGACAGACCCGATGCCGAGCCCTTCCAAGTAGGAGACGAAGGTCGTGATCTCCTCGTCGAACAGGGCAAGCAGATGCGGCTTCGACTCACTGCAGAGGAAGTGGTTGTACTCGTAGAGCTGCGCAAGAGCTTCGCGTACGGCCAGCGTTGCGCTGTGCCGCTTGATGGCCTTGGCCTCTACGAGCCATTCCGCCCCATCCTTACGCAGCACAAGGTCCTTGGGGTGTTGGCCCTTGGTGACGGCGTCGAAGCCACGCTGAGCGACCGCACGCCCAAACTGGTCGATGAGCAACTCGTGCTTGCGAGTCTTCTTCACCGTCCGGGCAACGATGTGCGCTTCGTAGTCACTGCTGTCCTTGGGAGCAAACCCCTCAAGCGCCTTGTACTCCACATACTCGGCGGGTTTGTAACCGGCCTCGAACCCGGCCGGCTCGTCCTTGACCGTGACACCCGCTTCCACAGCGTGTGCCTGCCGAAGCACATGCGCGAGATGCTCGAGGTCTGCGCGCAGGGCAGCCTCCTCAGGCAACGAATCCGTGCTGTAGCGCCGCGCGGCCACACTGCCCGCCTCGTACGCCAGAGCCCGAAAGGTCTCGGACTTGAAGTCTGGGCGAACCTGCCAACCGGCCAAAGCTGCTGGCGGCAGCTCGCCACTCAAGGCGTCCGCCCTCGCAGTCAGGTAGTCACGAAGCTTCTGCCCCTGGCCATAGCTCTTTGCAAGCCGCGTCACACCCTGCTGAAGCGTGAGCGTCACTGTCTTGAGGTCAGCCGCAAAGATGTAGGCGAGGTACAGCCCCTTTTTGGGGTCCTTCGTGACCTTCAGATCAAAGATCCCAATCCACGGGGTATGCCCAGCGTCCCCGTTACCTCCGTACCCCTTGGCTGTCAGCTCATCGGACACGCCAAGCATGAGCTGCTGCCTGACTGCACGCAGGAGATCCTGGGCGTGTACCCCACCACCCGTTCCCAGATCCTTGTCGTACGTCTCGGCTATCTCTTTGAGCAGTTCACGGATCTCCATGACCTGACACTACTCAACATCGCTCAAAGTCAGTCACATTGGGACTAGATCCAGACGAACGCAGCACCGAAGCTAGGCCGCGCGGCGGTGCTACCCACCCCACCGTCAGACCTCACTGATAGAACATGGCCATCGGCTGGGGAGACGAGGGGGCATGTCGATGGACGGGCGCTTGGAACATCAACCAACACCAGTGCCAGGTCTGTACGAACGCCTGGTCACTTCGCGCCTTGAAGAGCACCTGCTGGAACTGCATGCCAACGGCTGGCAGGCGATCGAGCAGAAGGTCGGCGAGCAATCCACGCCTCACGTCCTCGCCCGCCACATCGCCGAAACAGTCCAGCGGATCCTTGCCGGGCTGCCCACAGACGAGCAGGTCCTTGCTGCCAACCACATCCTCGAATCCATGCGCACCCTCGATGGAGCCAAACAATGGATCGAGGTGATCGCGGAGGGTCCTCGCCAACTCGTCGCAATAGCCGAGCAAGAGGCTCCCGGCGCCTACTCCATCCGCCCTGCCACGCCTCTGTCCGACACTGCACTACTCACGAATTCCCCCGAGGACCCGAACCTCGGCTTCGAGCTTCGCGCCGAACTGGCTACCGCAGACCGAGTTGACCTGCTCTGCGCCTTCGTGAAGTGGCACGGCCTGCGCGTCCTTGAAGAGCCTCTCAAAACTGCCGCAGCCCGCGGGGTACCTATCCGAGTCATCACGACCACCTACATCGGAGCCACGGAGCGCAAGGCCCTCGACCGCCTGGTCCAAGAGTTCAACGCCGAGGTCAAGGTCAACTACGAGCTGCGGTCCACCCGGCTCCATGCGAAGGCATGGCTCTTCCGCAGGAACAGCAGCTACGACACGGCCTACGTCGGCAGCTCCAACCTTTCCCGCGCGGCATTGCTCGACGGTCTGGAGTGGAACGTTCGACTGTCTTCGGTAGCTACCCACGCGGTCATGAAGAAGTTCGAGGCCACCTTTGACTCTTACTGGAGCGAGGCCGCCTTCGAACCATACGACCCGGAACAGGACGGCGAGCGACTAGCTGCTGCCCTCCGTCAGGCCAGTGGAAAGGGGCGCGGCGATTCTCCGGTGATCAGCCTGTCCGGGCTTGAGGTGCGCCCTTACCCCCACCAGAAAGACATGCTCGAACAGCTGCAGGTCGAGCGAGACGTCCACGGCCGTCACCGCAATCTCCTGGTTGCGGCGACCGGCACCGGCAAGACAGTCATGGCCGCACTCGACTACCGAGCACTCAAGCGGAAGCACCCGGGCCGTGACCTCAAGCTGCTGTTCGTAGCTCACCGCAAAGAGATCCTCAAGCAGTCCCTGGTCACCTACCAGCATGTGCTGAACGACGCGAACTTCGGGGAACTACTCGTTGGCGGGGACGTACCGGAGGACTGGACTTATGTCTTTGCCAGTGTCCAGTCCCTCAACGCCCGTTCCCTGGAACGTTTTACCCCAGACCACTTCGACGTCATCGTGATCGACGAGTTCCACCATGGTGTCTCACCCACATATCGACGGATCATCGATCACTTCAAACCGATGGAGCTCCTGGGCCTGACCGCCACACCCGAGCGGATGGACGGCCTCAATGTGCAGGATGAGTTCTTCGACGGGCACATCGCAGCCGAGATACGACTGTGGGAAGCACTGGAGAACGACCTCCTCAGCCCCTTCCACTACTTCGGCATCGCCGACAACGTGGACTTGGAAGGCCTCGCCTGGAAGCGTGGCGCATACGACAACAGTGAGCTCGACAAGCTCTTCACTGGAAACCATGCCCGTGCCCGCCTGATCGTCAAGGCAGTGCAGGACAAGGTGACGGATCCCGGATCCATGCGAGCCCTGGGTTTCTGTGTATCTGTGACCCATGCCCGCTTCATGGCCGACTTCTTCCAGCAGGTCGGCCTGAACGCTAAGGCACTCGACGGCACCACCCCTCAGGTTGAACGGGCACAAGCCCTAGCTGACCTGCATGACGGAAAAGTCCAAGTGCTCTTCTCCGTTGACCTGTTCAACGAGGGTCTTGACATCCCCGACGTGGACACGCTCCTTCTCCTCCGGCCGACCTCCAGCGCCACAATCTTCCTCCAGCAGCTGGGCCGAGGACTGCGCCGGACACCTGACAAGGCCGTCCTCACGGTGCTCGACTTCATTGGGCAGCACCGCAAAGAGTTCCGCTTCGAGGAACAGTTCCGGGCACTCACCAACCTCACGCGCAAACGCCTGCTCGACAGCGTGGAGCACGACTTCCCGCTGTTGCCGTCGGGCTGCCAAATCGTCCTGGACCGCAAGTCGAAGAAGCGAATCCTCGAGAACATCAAGGCCCAGATCAGCGTCAACGTCACGCAGCTCACGCGGGAAGTTGCTACGTACGCACGGCCCAGGTTGGCTGACTTCCTCCACGAGAGCCGGAGGGAGCTCAAGGAGCTCTACCGGTCTAATAACTCCTGGACCCGCCTGCTACGCAGGGCCGGCCTGCTCCCCGAAGCGAGTCCCGATGGCGAAGAAGCACTCCTCAAGCGCATCTCCGCCTTCCTCCACGTGGACGACCCTGCTCGTGTTGCTGCCTATAGCCGCATGCTGGAGGACGCCGCACCGGCCTACGAGACCCTGGGCCAGCAAGGCCAGGCATACGCCCGCATGCTGTTCTTCTCCCTGTGGCCTCTTGGTGGAGGATTCACCTCATACGCCGATGGGTTCACATCTCTGACCCAACAGAAGGCGTTCCGCGATGAGTTGCGCCAGGTGCTCAGCTATAATCTGGAGCACACTGAGCACCTTCCCGTAAAGCTCTCTGGCTCTCACTCCGCCATTCCGTTGAGCATTCACGCCTCCTACAGCCGGGAAGAGATACTCCCCGCGCTCGGCCAGGCCGACGTAAACGGCTTCCTTCCCGGACACTTCCGCGAGGGAGTGAAGTGGTGCGAGAGCGCAAGCATCGACGCCCTGCTGATCACGCTGGAGAAGGACGCCAAGGACTTCTCTCCAGAGACGCGATACAAGGACTACGCACGAAGCCCCGAGCTCTTCCATTGGGAGTCGCAGAACGCCACCTCTAGTACCTCGCCCACAGGCATCCGGTACCAAACCCATAAGGAACGAGGGTCGGACGTCTTCCTGTTCGTGCGTCGCTTCAAGCGGAACGACATCGGCGGCCCCCAACCCTGGATGCTGCTCGGGCCTGCCGAGTACGTCTCACACGAGGGCAGCAATCCCATGGGCATCATCTGGGAGCTGAAGCACGAGATGCCGGCCGACGTCTGGACGTACTCCGCAATCGCGGGGTGAAGGCGGCGAGACGTTTCTGGATCTACCTCATGGCTTCCTGATCACGGTCACCATGCCTGTCTTGACGCTGAGAGCGAGGCCCCGCAGCCTGTCCCGGCTGATCGTTATGACCACGCCCGGGTCCTCGCTCTCGCGTATCTCGACCGCGTCGCCAACCCGTCTCAGCTCTATGCAGCTGTTATCCGGCCCCCCGCCCGAGTACGAGGACTTCTGCCAATCCGTAGACGCCTGTGCCATGGCTTCGCTCCTCACGTTTCGCTGATGACCTGCCGGATGAAGGCTCGCGACTCGTCCACGCCCAGCGCCGGCTTCGCCAGGCCGTCGAACATGTCGCGGTACATGGACAGTAGGGGGACGGCATTGATGAAGCCCCCGCCGAAGGCGTTGTCGATCTGGACCGTGTCGAGCTCCGGGATGGGGCCGGACGCGTAGAGCATCGACTGTGCCGTTCCGATCACGTTGTCCGTGTCGAAGGGGATGACGCGCACGGTCACGGTCGGCCAATCCGCGGCCTGCAGGAGGAACTTCAACTGCGCGCGCTGGATCGATCGGGTCCCGTAACGCATGCGGAGCGCGGCTTCGTGGACCAGGGCCACGGTCTCCGGGGCATGTGGCTGGTCGTAGATGCCCCGCCTCCTTATGCGGTGCTCCACCCGCGCGTTCAGCTCAAGCTCCGGCAGGGTCGGTACGGCGCTGCCGAAAACGACTCGCGCATAGTCCTCGGTCTGGAAGACGCCTGGCACGTGCGTGATCTGGAGCAGGCGCAGTGCGCAGGCATGGTGCTCCAGCTCCGATACGTCGAGGAAGCCGGGAGTCAGGACCCCTCGGTAGGCCTCCCACCAGCCTCGCCCGCGCTCCTCCGCCATCCCGCACAGTGCGTCGATCAGCACAGTGTTGCCCGCCTTGTAGTGGGCAGCGAGTCGGCGTACGCGCTCGGCGCTGACGCCCCAGCGGCCGGCTTCGATGTGGCTGATCTGTGCCGAGCCGCCACCGAGGAGCGCTCCTGCATTGGCCATGGACATCACGGATGCTTCTCGGAGCTTCCTCAACTCCGCGCCCAGGCGGGCCTGACGCGCTGTGGGATTGCGTCTCGGCGGCATGAATGCGGCCCTCCGTTCGGTGGTCCGAGTGTCCCGCGCCACCCTCCCACAGGTCCAATTGCCACTTCCGAGTGACATACGCGGTACAGAATTGTGCCGGTACAGATTTGTGCCCTACGGTCCTGGCAACACCGCACATCCACGTCGGGAAGACCGAAGTGCAGCTACCTGCCTATCAGTTGATGGAATCTTGGGAGGTAGCCGGGCCACGGACGACGGTCGGAGTGCAGACGCCCCTCCACGACCGCGCTGGGAGACCAGGAAATGCGTACGACCGCGCTCGACAGCTCCCGCACCATGCCCCTCTACGAACCGCCGCGCCTCTACCAGTTGGTCGCTCCGGCCGAGCCGTCCACAGCCAGGCTCGCCCGGCACTTCATCAGCGGCGTACTCGTCGCGACCGAGCATCCTCTGCTCATCGACGACGCCCGCATTTGCGTCTCCGACACCGTCACGAACGTCGTACAGCACGCCCGCGTACCCGACCTCACCGTGGAGGTGGACGTCCAGGGGCTGCGCGTGATCACTTCCATTCGTGATCACGACCCCACCCGGCTACCCCGGCACCGCTGGGCCCGTAGCGACGAGGAGCGAGGAAGAGGGCTTGCCCTCGTCCAACAGCTCTCCGTCGCCTACGGCATGAACCTGGTGTGGGACGGGCTCGACGTCATCGGCAAGTGCGTGTGGTTTGAACTGCGCGAGGGCGGCGATCCTCGCTGAACCATGCGGCAACAGCGGGCCCGTACCCCCGTCCCGGGCCCACCGCCGCGATCCGTTTGCAGATCGGCTCATTCCGATGTCAGAAACCAACGGAGCGGGCAGCCCCCGGCGTTGGTTGCTGACACTGCAGTGCTGCGCTCCGCAGCCATCACCTCGCAGCCACACCCGCCCCCGCCGGCTTCGTCACCGCATTAGCGATCCGCAACGCCATCTGCATCTGGCTGTCGTCCCGGTGCGTCGGCGTCCACGAGTACACCGCCGTGCGCTGCAGGTCCCGCGTCGCGACCACCGCCGAGTTGTAGCCGTACCGCTCCCCCGTCTTGCCCCACAGGGTCACGCCGTTCACCGTGACCGTCTGGAGGCCCATGCTGTAGCGGGCCGGGGAGCCGTCCACCATGCGCACATCAGGTGCCGGCATCTGGAACATCTTGTCCAGCGTCGCCTTCGGCAGCGCCTTGCCCGGCGTGAACAGGGCCGTGATGAAGCGGTTCAAGTCGCCCGTCGTCGAGATGACTTCGCCCTCGCCCCACGCCTCCGACTGGTTGTACTCCGTCACGTCCTTCAGCGTGCCGTCCGACATCGCCAGGTAGCCGTGGACGTGCGGGCCGTGGAGCTTCGGGTCGTTGCCCGGGAAGGAGGTGTGGTGCAGGCCCAGCGGGCGCAGGATGCGGTCGCCGATCACCTTGCTGTACGGCTTCCCCGTGACCTTTTCGAGCAGCATGGCCGACAGGACGTAGTTCATGCCCCGGTACTCCTGCTTCGTACCCGGCGTGAACTTCATCGGGCCGTCGGGCAGGGTGGCCACGATCTCCTTCGGGGTCCACTGGTCGTAGCGGTGGGCCAGGATCTCTTCCGGGGTGTTCTTCTGCTTGGACTTCGGGATGTCCTCGCTCGGCAAGCCGCTCGTGTGGTTCAGGAGTTGGGAGATCTTGATCGGGGCGTAGCTCTTCGGCAGTACGCCCGGCAGGTAGTCCTGGATCGGCTTGTCCAGGTCCACCTTGCCCTCCGCCGACAGCTGCAGCACCGCCGCCGCCACGAACATCTTCGTGATGCTGCCCGCCCGGAACGTGTCGTCCTGGCGTATCGGCGCGCCCGTCGCCCGGTTCGCCACGCCCGCCGTGCCGTACCAGCTCCCCGCCTTGCCGCCGACCCGCAGCTGGGCCGCCGTCGCCTGCGGGTGGTCCAGGTCGGAGATCGCCGCGCGCAGGGCCGCGGTGTCCAGCGGCGGGACCGCCGAAGTCGTGGAAGTCGTCGAAGAGGACGCAGTCGTCGGCGTCGCCGCCATCGCGGCCGGAGCCGCAACCCCCGTGAGCAGCGCGGCAGTCAGCGTGGCGCCCACGAGGGCCCGGCGGGACAGGAAGGTCGAAGTCATGACCATCATGGTTCCGGCGCCGGCCCGCCCAGCCATCCGGGAACAGCCCCCACCCTCCCCCGATGCCTCCCCGACACACCCCTCAGGGTTAGCCTCAGGGTCACTCGTCTCTGCACGGATCTGCACGGAGGTTGTGGCATGAAGGTTTCCCCGTCCCTCACCGCTGCCACCGGGCTCGTCGGCGGGTACGCCGTCGCCCGGTGGACCGGGAAGCGGCCCCTCGGCGGCGCCGTGCTCGCCGTCGCCGGGACCGCTGCTGCCCGGGAGTGGAACGCCCGGGGCGGGGCCGCGACGGCCGCCGCCCTCACGGGGCTCTACGTCGCCGCCTTCGGTGGGTCGCACCCGCTCGCCAAGAAGGTCGGCGCCTGGCCGTCCGTTCTCGGCGTGGCCGCCACCGTTGCCTTTGCCTCCTGGGCGGCCACCGAGCGCTGAGCGCTCCGCTGGACGCTGGAAGTGCGGTACTTCGACTGCGGGCGTTCCGTGGCTGGTCGCGCAGTTCCCCGCGCCCCTTACGGGGCGCGCCCTACGCCGACGCCTCCGTCAGGCGCGCCACCTCCGCCTCCGTGAGGTGCAGGTCCGCGACCGCCAGGAGCGCCGGCAGCTGCTCCACCGTGCGCGCGCTCGCCAGCGGCGAGGCCACCGTCGGCTGCGCCGCCAGCCACGCCAGTGCCACCGTCGCGACCTCGGCGTCGTGTGCAGCCGCAATCTCGTCCAGCGCGGCCAGGACGCGCGGGCCGCGCTCCGTCTCCAGGTGTTCGGCCGCCTTGCCCGCCCGCGCGCTGTCCACGTCCGCGCCCGGCCGGTACTTGCCGGTCAGGAAGCCCGAGGCGAGTGCGTAGTACGGGACAGCGGCCAGGCCGTGCTCGGCGGCCACGTCCGCCAGCTCGCCCTCGTACGTGTCGCGCGACACCAGGTTGTAGTGCGGCTGGATGGCGACGTACTTGGCGATGCCGTTCGCCTCCGAGAAGTTGAGGGCCTCGGTCAGGCGGTCCGCGGTGATGTTGGAGGCCGCTATCTCGCGGACCTTGCCCTCCTTCACCAGGGCGTCCAGGGCCGTGAGGAACTCCTCCACCGGCACCGACAGGTCGTCGTAGTGCGTGTAGTACAGGTCGATGTGATCCGTGCGCAGGCGGCGCAGGGAGTCCTCCACGCCCGACTTGATGGCATCGGCGGACAGGCCGCGCGGCTCGGGAATGCCGGCGCCGACCTTGGTCGCGATGACGACGTCGTCCCGATTGCCGCGTGCGGCCAGCCAGTTGCCGATGATGGTCTCGGATTCGCCGCCCTGGTTGCCCGGCGCCCAGACCGAGTACACGTCGGCGGTGTCGATGAAATTGCCGCCTGCGCCGACGTAGGCGTCCAGGACGGCGAACGACTGGGCTTCGTCCGCCGTCCAGCCGAAGACGTTGCCGCCGAGCGCGAGCGGGTGGACGGACAGATTGCCGATCTTGCGGAAGTTGTCAGCCATATCTTGATCAACTGCCGTTACCGGCCTGCTATTCCGTTATTCCGTCGGAGCCGGTGCCGGCGCCAGGAGAGGGTCCGGCGCCACCGACAGCGGTGCCGCGATGTCCTCCAGCGAACGGCCCTCCGCCCTGACCGCCAGCAGTGCGGCGGTCAGTCCGGCCAGGCACATCAGCGTGGCGCCGATGTCGAAGGCCAGGACGGTGTCGCCGATGACGCCGCTGCTGGTCAACTGGGAGAAGAGCAGCGGGCCGCTGATGCCGCCCGCTGCCGTGCCCACCGCGTAGAAGAAGGCGATCGCCATCGCCCGGGTCTCCATCGGGAAGATCTCCGAAACGGTCAGATAGGCGCTGCTCGCGCCCGCGGAGGCGAAGAACAGCACCACGGACCAGCAGGCCGTGAGCGTGGTCGCGTTCAGGCTGCCGGTGCTGAAGAGATATGCCGTGGCGAAGAGGAGAACGCCCGCCAGCAGATAGGTCGAGGAGATCATGATGCGCCGGCCGAGCGTGTCGAAGAGCGTTCCGAGGAACAACGGGCCAAGGAAGTTGCCCGCGGCTATGACGGCGAAGTAGTAGCCGGTGTGGGAGGTCGAGACGCCGAAGAATTTCGTCAGGATCGCGCCGAAGCCGAAGGTGATGGCGTTGTAGAGGAAGGCCTGGCCGACGAAGAGCGCGAGCCCGAGAATCGCCCGCCTCGTGTAGTCCTTGAACAGGGTGCGGGCGATGACGCGGAAGCCGATGCTCTCGCGCTGGCGAATGGTGATCCGGCCGGCGGCCGGCGGCAGCGGCGTGCCCTTCTCGGCGGTGATGCGCTGCTCGATGGCGTCCACCAGCTCCTCGGCCTCCTCCCCCCGGCCGTGGATGAACAGCCAGCGTGGGCTTTCCGGCACCTGGCGTCGTACGAGCAGGATGACGAGGCCCAGGATGACGCCCATGCCGAAGGTCAGCCGCCAGCCGACGCTGCGGGAGAAGATTGCTGTATCCAGCATCAGTATCGACAGGAGCGAGCCGCCTATCGCACCGAGCCAGAAACTGCCGTTGATGATGAGGTCGACGCGGCCGCGATAGGCGGCCGGGATCAGTTCGTCGATGGCGGAGTTGATGGCCGCGTACTCGCCTCCGATGCCGAAGCCCGTGAGGAAGCGGAAGGTGAAGAACCACCAGGAGCTGAACGAGGCCGCGGTCAGCGCCGTCGCGGCCAGATAGACCGCGAGCGTCACCATGAAGAGTTTCTTCCGCCCGAATTTATCGGTCAGGCGTCCGAAGAAGAGTGCCCCCGAGCACGCCCCCGCCACATAGAGTGCGGCCGCCATGCCGGTGACCCCGCCGGAGCTGATCGGCAGGCCGCTGCCCTTCTCGGCGAGGCGGCCGGCGATGTTGCCGACGACCGTCACCTCCAGGCCGTCCAGGATCCAGACCGTCCCGAGTCCGATGACAACCGTCCAGTGCCAGCGCGACCACGGCAGTCGGTCGAGTCGCGCAGGCACGGACGTGGAGATGGTCCTCGCGGTCGTCACACCATCTGAGTGCCCTATTTGAAGCAGAACATTCTCGGGCAAATGTGCGCACGAGTGAGCGTACGAACGTGCGAACCGGGCGGGGTCCCGACAGGGCAGGCCCTACGGCTGGAGGCCCTTGTCCCGCAGCCACGGCAGCGGATCCACCGGCCCGCCGCCGTCCGGCCGCACCTCCAGGTGCAGGTGCGGACCCGTGACGTTGCCGGTCGCCCCGACCCGTCCGATGACGTCGCCCGCCGCCACCTTGCCGGACGTGACCACCATCGACGACAGGTGGCAGAACCACAGCTCCGTGCCGTCGTCGAGCGTCAGGACGATGCGGTAGCCGTACGCGCCCGCCCAGCCCGCCTGGGTGATCGTGCCGCCGCCGACCGCCTTGACGGGCGTGCCCGTCGGGGCGGCGAAATCCTCGCCGGTGTGGTTCGCGGACCACATGTTTCCCGACTGCCCGAAACCCGCGGTGAGGGTGTACGAGCCGACGGGGAGGACGTACGAGCCGTGTTCGCTCCGCGAGGGCTTCGGTGTTTCGGGGTCGGCTTTGTCTCCAGCCTTGTCTTCACCCTTGTCTTCAGCTTGCGGAGTCTGCTGCTTTTCCTCGGGCCGGGTCTGCTTCTCGGCTTCCGCCTTCGCCGTCTCTTCGGCCGCGGCCTTGCGGTGCGCGTCTTCCGCGGCCTTCGTCTCGCTCTGGCGGGCGGCCTCCTCGGCCGAGTCCTGCTGGTGCTCGGCCTGCTGGAGGATGCGGGCGCGCAGCGCTTCGCCGGCGTCCGCGGCGTTCTGCGCCAATGCGGAGCCGGAACCGTTCGCGGATTCGGACGCTTCCTGCGACGCGGCGGGGGCCGGGGATTCCTCTTCGACCACTCCGAGCAGTTTTCCGGCCATCTCCGGCAGTTCCTTCAGATCCGGTACGTCCGGCACGGATATCGGCGGCGCCGGGCGATCCTGGGCAGTCGCCATACCGCCCGCGCCGACCGCTGCGATGACGCCCACGCCGAGTACGGCGCCACTGCGGGCCATCGAACCGCCGCGCTGTTTCGCGACCCGGTGCCGGCCGCGCGCGGCAGGCGCCGAGTCCTCGCCGGGGTTCCATTCCCCGGGGCCGGCGGCGGGCGCACGTTCGTACGAAGCGTACGGGTCATGAGGGTCGTGCGGAGCATACGGAGGGTGCGAACTGCCGTCCGGGAACGGGCTGTTGGACGCCACCGGGGCGCACTCCTTTCCTTCCTGCTCGCCTACCGGGTTAGCTGACGGGTTCGGAGGAGGAAGGTCCCCTACGGGCCGGCTGCCGCCGGCCCGATTCACCCCAAGGGTTGTGGTTCCCCGGTTCCCTGAAGTTGCTGGTCGCGCAGGGTGTAGCCAGACGTGCGGGATTCGGCGAAGGCGCACGGTGCCGCCTCTTGCGGCGGTTTGACGACCGCGCTGCGTTATCGAACGTTAATAGACACGGCAGCCGATTTCCAAGCCGAAAGCGTGAATTCACGGGGCTCTTGGGCAGGTTTTGCCATGTGGTGGGCGTGCCGCTCAGAACAAGATCGATTACGCACGGTGCGGATGCCCGCGGCGGATCGCCAACAGGGCCATGTCGTCCGCCGTCTCACCGCCCGTGTGGCACGCGACGTCCTCGGTCAGGGCGTCCAGGAGCGCGTCCGGGCTGCGGAACTGGCGGCCGCTCAGGCGGCGCCCGGCGTCGTAGAAGGTGCCGTCCGCGTCACGCGCCTCCGTCACTCCGTCCGTGAAGAGCAGGAGCGTCGTCCCCTGCGGGAACTCCCACTCCTGGACGTGGTCCGGCCAGGCGCCGACGTCCCCCAGGCCGAGGGGCAGCGCCGCCGGGCCGCGGTGCGCCTCGGTGATGCGGCCCGCGGAGTGGAGCAGGAGCGGGGGCGGGTGACCGCGGTTGACCAGGCGGAGGAACGGGGCGCCGGGCGGCACTTCGGCCAGGACGGCGGTCGTGAAGCCCTCGCTCTGGTCGAGGTTGGCGCGCCGTGCGCCCTCTCTCTGCAACGCACGCTCCAGGCGCGCCGCGAGCCCTTCGAGCGTGCGCTCCTGCTCGGCCGCCTCGCGGAAGGCGCCGATGAGGACGGCGACGGCCTCGACCGCGCCGAGGCCCTTGCCGCGGACGTCGCCGACGATCAGGCGGACGCCGTGCGGGGTGTCCTGCACCGCGTAGAGGTCGCCGCCGATGCGGGCGTCGGCGTGCGCGGCCACGTAGCGCGCGGCGACGCGCAGGCCGCCGATGCGGGCCGGGGGCGTGGGAAGGACGGCGCGCTGGGCCGCCTCCGCGATGCCGCGCGCGGAGGCGAGGCGGCGGTCGCTGCGGCGGACGACGTGGTTGATGCCGAGGGCGAGGACGCAGACCGTCACGACGGTGACGACCTCGGTGATGCGCTCGCCGACGCCGATGGTGGTGCGGACCACGGCCAGGCCGAGGGTGGCGGCGCTCGCCACGGCGGCCGTGACGAGCGTGAGGCGGCGGGAGAGGAGGGCCGCTGCGACGAGCGGGGCTGCGGCGAAGAAGGGAGCGGAGGTGTAGTTGGGGGGTGTGAGGTAGTCGAAGACGAGGCCGCCCACGATGAGGACGGCGGGGAGGCTGCGGGCCGCGCGGCGGGTGCCGGTGCCGTCCCGGCGGGTTTCGCCGTTTGTGGCGGGTGCCGTCCCTCGGATCACGTGCCCAGCGTTGCGCCGGGCACGGGGCCTGGCGAGTCGGGGTGCGCCGAGTGGGGTCCCCGCCGGGCCCGCTGCGCGGGGCGCTCCGCGGGGCGGTGGGGTGCGGGCGATTCGGCACCGCCGGACCGCGCCGCAGGGGCTCGGCGCCGTTGCGGCAGGGATGAGGAGGCATGCTGCCTCTTCGCTGCGCGGCGTTGAGCGCGGGGCGGAAGGGCGCCCGCGCCTCTGCCCGCCGCCGCGGCGGGAGCCGGGCGCGCAGCGCCCCTCGTCAGGATGCCGACGGGCGGCGGTTCGTACCGCCATTGCCGCCATTGCCGGCGGCGCCGCCGCGACGCGGGCGGCGGGAGCGCTCAGGGTTGCCACCCTCCGTCCGCGTGCGCGTACTCGGCTGGCCGCCGCCCGAGCGCTCGGCACCACCGGTGCCGGCACCGGCACCGCCGCGCCCGCGGCCTCGCGAACCGCGCCCGCTGCGCGAACCGCCGGAGGCGGCCCGCGGCGGAGTCGCGGCGACCGGCGGCGCAATGACGACCGGCACCCCGCTCGGCTCACGGGCCCCCGTGATGCGGGCCAGCTCCGGGTCCTCCGCGTGGACGCGTGCCACGTTCGGCGTGATCTTCGCCGTCGCCATCATCCGGGTCATCTCGCGCCGCTGCTCAGGCAGCACCAGCGTGACAACCGTCCCCGACTCGCCCGCGCGGGCGGTACGGCCACCGCGGTGCAGGTAGTCCTTGTGGTCGACCGGCGGATCGATGTTGACGACCAGGTCCAGGCCGTCGATGTGGATGCCCCGCGCCGCGACGTTGGTCGCGACAAGCGCCGTCACCTGGTCCGTACGGAACTGCTCCAGCACCCGGTTCCGCTGCGGCTGGCTCTTGCCGCCGTGCAGGGCAGCGGCCCGGACGCCCTCCGAGAGCAGCCGCTTGACCAGGCGGTCCGCGCCGCGCTTGGTGTCCACGAACATGATCACGCGGCCCTCGCGCGCCGCGATCCGGGTGACCGCCGCCTTCTTGGAGCTGTCGTCCATGAGGTGGAACAGGTGGTGGTCCATCGTGACGACCGCGCCGACGGATGCGTCCACGGAGTGCGTCACCGGGTCCGTCAGGAAGCGGCGCACGAGGCGGTCGACGTTGCGGTCGAGGGTCGCGGAGAACAGCATGCGCTGGCCCTGCGGGTCCACCTGGTCGAGCAGCCGGGTGACCTGGGGAAGGAAGCCCATGTCGGCCATCTGGTCGGCCTCGTCCAGGACCGTGATCGTCACGTCGCCGAGCGCGCAGTCGCCGCGCTGGATGAGGTCCGCGAGCCGGCCCGGCGTCGCGACCAGCACCTCCGCACCGCGCGCGAGGGCCTGGGCCTGGCGGCCGATCGACATGCCGCCGACGACCGTGGTCATCCGCAGGTTGACGGCGGTCGCGTACGGGGTGAGCGAGTCGGTGACCTGCTGCGCCAGCTCACGGGTGGGGACGAGGACCAGCGCCAGGGGGCGCCCGGCCACGGCGCGGCGGCCGGCGGTGCGGGCGAGCAGGGCCAGGCCGAAGGCGAGGGTCTTGCCGGAGCCCGTACGTCCGCGGCCAAGGACGTCACGGCCGCTCAGCGAGTTGGGCAGGGTCGCGGCCTGGATGGGGAAGGGCTCGGTGACGCCTTCCCGGGTGAGCGTGCTGAGCAGGGCCTTCGGCATGTCGAGCGCGGCGAAGGAGTCGACGGCGGGGAGCGCCGGCGTGGTGCTGACCGGGGTCTCGAACTCGCCCTGGAGCGGCGCAGCGGGCTTGCGGCGCGCAGGGCGGCCGCCCTGCTGATCACCGCTGCCGCTGCCCTGACGGGACGAGCGGGACGGGCGGGAATCACGCGACGGACGGGACGACGACGGGCGTGCGGAACGAGTCATTCGGGGACCTTCCCTGAAGAGGGGTGGCACGCCCGAAACGGAGACGAAACGGAGACTCTCATGCATCGCGACGATCGCGCATCGCGTGAGCCTGGGCGCGCTGATACTGGGCGACAAAAGGGCCCGCACCCAGTGGTGCAGGCCCTTTTGCGTTGTGCTTCATGCGTGCTGCGATGTCGCCTCACGCAGTGCCGGAGTGAACCGGCAGAGGTCGTCAGATGTTGACGATGTTCTCCGCCTGCAGGCCCTTCTGGCCCTGCGCGACGTCGAAGGAAACCTTCTGACCCTCGAGCAGCTCACGGAAGCCGGAGGAGGCGATGTTCGAGTAGTGGGCGAAGACGTCCGGGCCGCCGCCGTCCTGCTCGATGAAGCCGAAGCCCTTTTCCGAGTTGAACCACTTCACGGTGCCAGTAGCCATGTCTATCTCCTTTAATGGGGTGGGCCCCACACCGGAATAGACCGGCAGAAACAAAAATGCGCCATCGGCTACAGAACCGAGGCGCACACGAGTTCATGGGTACCACAATTGCAACTAGACCGATCGTAGCACAGGCGTGCAGGGCGGCGACTCCCCCCTTTCAGGCCACGCCGCCCCCGGCCTCCCCTCGCTCCCCCTATAACTCGACGCCCTGCGCGCGGGCGTGCCGGTCCGCGGCCACCTCCGCCTCGGCCTCGTCGAGATACACCTCACACACCAGGCGTCCGTCCGCGGTCATGTTGTGCTCCAGCTCCCACAGGCTGACCTCGCCCCCGCCCTCCAGCAGGAACGCGTGCTCGTAGAAGCGGCACCAGGGGGTGTCGCGGCCCGCGCCGCGCCGCCGCGGCTTGGTGATCAGCGCGATGTGATGGCCGAGCGCCCCCTGGAGCAGCTCGCGCACCACCTCGCCGGGGCCGTCCGCGTTCTCCGCGCGGCGCAGCAGGCGCCGGGCGTGGTCGGGCGAGGCCTCGGAGACGTACTCCTTGCGCGGCCGCGTCGGGCCCATCGCCATCAGAAGCTCCTCCGCCAGCCAGGCCGGCAGCTCCTCGTCCTCGCTGCCCGGGCCGATGCCGCCGCCGATGCGCTCGTGCACCCGGCACTCGGCGCGGTCCAGCGCGTCCTCGCGCGCGTACAGCTCGTAGAGGAAGCGCTCCTGCGGCCCGGTGTCGTGCTCCAACTCGTACAGCAGCAGGCTGCTGCCGTCCGCGAGCAGGAAGATGTGCCGGTAGGTGTTGCAACGCAGCGGACGGCGCTCGTCGTTGCGCTGGCGGTAGGAGCGCAGTTCGGCCTGGTGCATCAGGGCGGTGCGCAGCCGCTCCAGCACCGGCTCGCCGATCTCGAAGCCGTTCTGGGCCCGCCGCAGCAGCTCCGCGACCTGCTGGGCGGGCGTCCGCTCGCCCGCCTCCGCCCCGCCGGGGCACACGGCCTCGTCCCGGTGCTCCCCCTCGCCCCCGCCCGCTCGTGTCGTCGCCATGCCTCTCGACCTCCCGGCCTTCGTCCGGCCCGCCTCACCCCACCCCGCGCACTTACCGTAGCGGCGCGAACACGGCCCGGGGGCCGGGTTTTCAGCAACTGGCGCCACGGCGGCGGCCGGACGGGCCCGCCGGGCCGTTCAACTGCGGTGTGCCGCCCGCCACTCCGTGGCCCCCTCCGGTGGCCGCTGGTACAACCGGCACATGACGACGACCACGAACAGCGGTGGCCCCGCCGGCACCGAGGGCTTCGGCTTCGGCGGCCTGCACCATGTCCAGATCTCGATACCGCCGGGCGCCGAGGCGCTGTGCCGGGCGTTCTGGGGCGACGTGCTGGGGATGACCGAGCTGCAGAAGCCCGAGGTGCTGGCGGCCCGGGGCGGCTGCTGGTTCCGGGGCGGCGGCGTGGAGGTGCACCTGGGCGTGGAACAGGACTTCCACCCGGCGCAGAAGGCCCACCCCGGCATCCTCGTCCACGCGCTGCACCGGCTGGCCGAGCGTCTGGAGGAGCACGGGCACGAGGTGACGTGGGACGAGAACTTCCCCGGGTTCGACCGCTTCCACGCCTTCGACAAGCTCGGCAACAGGCTGGAGTTCATGGAGCGGCGCCCCGCCGCCTGAGCGGCCGGCAGGGCGCCGGTGGAAACGGTGACAGGGGCTTCAGGCGTGAAGCCGTTCGACGGGTTTGTGCGTGTGCGCCTCGATGTCCATCGCGGCGCTGTGCAGCAGCTGGTGGCAGAGAGCGGACAGCGCGCGGGCGGAGGCCAGTTCGTCGCCGATGGCGGGGACGTTCTCGTCGCCCGGATTGCAGCGGGCCGTCCCCTCGCCGACCAACGGCTCGGAGCCACGGCCCTCGAGCCGCGCCTCGGCGTTCACCATGCTGTCGTGCTCATGGATGCTGATCTGAACGTTCCAGGTCTTCGTGCCGGTCATGGGAGAGCCCTCCTTCACGCAGCACAGACACACTGTTCCACTCACCACGCTGCCACGCTCCGGCGCCACCCGCACCCCGGGCGCGGGCTGCGGCCGCCGGGGCCCAGGAACGCCACGAGGCCCAGGCCGGATGTACTCCGACCTGGGCCTCAGCGGTAGGCCGTGTGGGACTCGAACCCACAACCAATGGATTAAAAGTCCCGAGGAGATCGTCCAGGAGGACGAGCCGTAATCCAGCTCAGCGACTCCGGCGCAGGTCAGCACGGGTGTGGCGTCCGGCTGAGACAGGCTCGTCCGAGCCTGTCCAAGGGCGTCCGTGCACGCACCGCTCACGCATTGCTCACGCACTTTGTGAGGGCTGACCTGCGCCTTTGCGCCAGTCGGACCCGCCCGCAACGGGACTGGGAGCCACGTTGCTCCTTCTGTGAAGGAGATGGACAACGACACAGGTCCATGATCGGCAGCGCGCGCATGGGAGGCCGCTATTCCGTAGTGCCGCGACAGAGGCCCTCGACGCGGAACCACAGGCCCGGGGCGTAGACCGCGTGGATGACGGCTTCCTCTCCTCTTGCGACCCGCAGGATTCTCAGGATGCCGCCGGGAAGTACGTCGTACTGGTAACTGATCTCGGCGTTGCCCTCGACGGTGTCGTCGTAGGAGATGTCCGCCGTCCGATCGTTCGCGTATTCCTTCGGTGGGCGATTTTCCACCAGTTTGATGAAGACGCTCATGGGCCAACGGTACGGTCCTTTCGCGAGCTTCGCCCTCCGGGATGAGAAGGTCGCGGCACCCACCGTGTGGGACTCTCCTCATGTGCGGGGCAGCCCGGCCGGGTGCGGAGCTTCCTCCACGCGGAGCCCACGCCGATCAGGTCGAGTCGGCGATTCACTGGTGCCCTCAGGTCGCTGACCTGGGGGCATGTGCGGGGGCGTGCACGGACTGTCAGGCTTCGTCGTCCTGCGGGTGGTCGGCCGCCACGCTCCGGCTGGTCGCCAGCCAGGATCGCGCGGGCTCAGCTGGACGCGTGGTGTCGACGGTGAGGTGGAGCCGGGTACCGCCTTCGTGGCCGGCCGGATAGCTGCGTTGCTCAGTGGAATCGAAGCAGCGCCGGAGGACTTCCACGACGCGGCGGGCGGTCTCGGGGGACGCGGCGGTGATGCGAATGTCGGCGCGCCCTGCCGGCGGCACCGGCTCCGCTGGCATGGGGGTGGTGCGTGCGGACGTCATGGTCACTTCCTCCGGCCGGAGAAAAGGCGGAGTCGCCTGCGGTCCCCGTGCGGTTGCTCGTGGCGGTTTCGGGCGCAAAGAGGCCCGGCGGGGCCGATGGCCGACCGCGGGCGGTTCCGGCTCCCGCTGTCGTGCCACGGCAGGGCGCCGCCGCAGCGGAAGTCCGCGATCCTTTCGTCGTGCTGGGCGTTGAGCCGGTGGATCAGGAGAGCTCCCACCGCGATCACGATGAGGACCACGGCCGGAGTGACAGTGGTCTCCACGGTCCCCATATCCCTTGGGCGGAGCGCGGAGGCCCGGTCGGGTGCCCGGCCGGTGGCGGCGCGGTCCCGCCCTCCGTCTCCCACTCCTCTTCGCGGTCCCGTGACTGCGTCGCGTCGTCGGCCGCTCGTTCGTCCTCCATCAGCCGGCTCGCGGTGAGGAGGCTTCCGGGGGTGGTCGCGGCGGACATCAGCCGGGCGGCCGCGGCCGGCCCGGTCTCCGGCGGGATGATCAGCAGGTCCAGGCGGTCCGCGGAGTAGGAGAACAGCAGGAGCTTGTGCGGGTCCTGCTCATTGGTGAACCAGCCCACGTGCACCGTGTGCCCCTTGACGGAAACCTTGCGCGGGATCACGGGCCAGAAGGCCGGATTCACCGTGACGCGGGTGACCCGCCCCCAGGAATGGTCCAGCCTCTCCGCCAGTGCGGGGAGCTCACGGGCCAGGTCGCGAGAGCGGGGCCACCAGGCCCCATCCAGCAGGCCCGACGCCGTCCCCGGCGTCAGGGACAGGCGAGCGGGCGGCGAAGGGGCACGCTCAGCAGCGGTCGCAGAGCCGGTGGTCACGATCATGATGCGGACCTGTCCCCGGGCTCGTCGTCGACTGCCCGGCGTTGTGACTCGCCGGGAACGACACCCGCGTGGAGGCCGGTGTACGAAGTGTTCCCAGTCTCTCCACCCTACTCCGGTAGGCGACCTGCAGACCTTGCGCGACCAGGCAATTTTCGGGAGCGCAGGCGCGCGCGGGTCGAGTGGGCGAGCCCGCCACCAGCCTGCGGAGTACGGTGGGACTACTGCGAGCGGCTCGCCCGGTGACTGCGACGCACCCCGGACGACGAACGAAGACGCCGAACCCTCGGAGGCAGGCGAGCAGGCCATGGCCGATTCCGACACTCCACGCCTCCCCGGACTTCTGCCGGACGCGATCCACCATGCCGTGAAACCCGGGACGGCCCTCCTGCGGCTGGAGACGACACGGGAGCGCGGGGGAATCCTGGACGGCGCGTGGTGGCCGCGCTCCCGTGACATCGGTGCCGAGCTTCCCAGCCTGATCACCGCCCTGACCGAGCACGTCGGCCCCATCACGCGCGTCGGCCTGGACGCGAGCGCCTGGGAAGAGCTCCCGACCCGGCTGATCATCGAGGACCGGGTCGTGCGCATCGATTCCTTCCCGGTCGGTGACGACACGGTCCTCATCACCCGGGGCGAGAACGACCACTTCGCTCTGCTGGTGGTCCCGCCCGACGCCACGCCCGACGCGGCACGCGCCGCGATGGCCAGAGCCGTGCGGGCCGACAACGTCACCCGGGCCGAACAGATCCTCATCGACACCGGCAGCACCCCGCGGACCTGAACGTCGAGGCGACGGCTCGGGTCAGCCGAGGAAGGACAGCCGGACCTGGCGGTCGGGGCCGCCCTGGTCGGTGGTCACCACAACGACGGACTGCGAGGTCCCCAGCTCCAGCTCACCACCGATCACGGGCAGCGTGGCGTGCGGCGGCACCAGAGCCGGGAGCATGTGATCACGGCCGGGGCCCGAACCGCCGTGACGGTCCCGCCAACGGTCGTCCGCGGGAAGAACCTCGCGGAGGGCCGCCAACAGGTCGTTGTCGCTACCCGCGCCGGTCTCGATGACCGCCAGACCAGACGTCGCGTGCGGGGTGAAGACGTTCAGCAGCCCATCTCGCCCGTGAGCGACCTCCCGGAGGAACGCGGTGCACGCGTTCGTCAGGTCGTGCATGGTCTCGGCGGAGCCTGTTGTCACGTCGACAATGCGGGTGGTGAAGGTGCCGGTCATGGTTCACCAGTACCCGCTGTTCGGGAGCAGCGTTGACGGCTGGACGGGTTGTTCCGCGGGGACTCCGGCCGCCCGAACAGCCCCACTGCCCGACAAACCTCAAAAGCAGCCCGATCAGCCCTGTGCGTGACGTGGGGCCGGAACGGGTTGCGCGGTGAGGCCCATCCCTCGCAGGTACACCGTGCCGCCAGCTGACGGCTCGTAGCTCTCCAGCTTCTGCGCCTGCCACGGCCCGGAGCGGGCCGCCACAGTTCTGGAGAAGGGTCCTGGGGCGGCCGTGCCCCCTACCGTTGGACGCCCGACGAGTGGTGGGCCGATCCCCGGCGGTCGCTCGATGTACTCGCCGGAGTCCCCGGCGGGCGGACGACGGTCCGCGACCGCTGGGCGGCGGCTGCCTCAGCCCAATGCCCGGAACTGCTGGCTGCTAGGAGGGATGATGTCCAGGCTCGGGGTTGACGCGGCCACCAGCAGGCACGCGGCAGCCGGGGAGAGGCCGGGCCGGATGAGCTCCACCAGCTCGGGGGGCATCAGATCGATCAGTTCGCCGCCGTGCAGCGGTGACGAGGCGAACGTGGTCAGCCCGGCGGCGCGGGCCTGGACGAGCGGGCCCCAGCCGCCGAGGGACTGGCGGATCGGGCGGTCCATGATCAGGCTGACCGTCCAGGACGGCAACGCCCCCTCCACCGCGTACATGGGAACCCTCTCCGCCGACGGGCAGTGCCTGACCTTCTCCGACGTCGACCTGGCCATCCCCACTGGTGGCGCGCACCCGGCCAGGTGTGTCTGCGTGAGCACCGGCGATGACACCCCCTGGGCCCCACCAGCGGGGAGTTCTCCGTCGGCGGCCAGACCTCGCCGTCCACGACCATCGAGGTCATCTGAAGAACGAGCGGCCTCGCGTCTCCTGGTGACCGGGGACGCGAGCCCGGTGAAGGACCGCAACAGGTGGCTGCGCGCCCACGTGCGGGAATGTCGTTCAGCTCGTCAGTGCGTACCCGAGTCCCTGGTAGACCCATCCGGCGTCGGTCCAGCGGCGGGCGTCGAGGGTGCCGCGTGCGTCCACCAGTCGGTACTGGGCTGGCTTGGCGATGAGGAGTTCGGGGTCGGCGTCGGCGTACTGCGGCCAGTGGGTCAGGTGCAGCAGAACGTCAGCGCCGTCCAGAACCCGCTCGAAGTCGTCGACGCATTCCAGCTCGGGGGCTTGGCGGCGGACTGTGGGCAGGGCCCTGGGGTCGTGGATGGCGACCGAGGCCCCAGCGGCGTGAAGGTCAGCGGCCACGGCGAGGGCGGGCGAGTCGCGGACGTCGTCGGTGCCGGGCTTGAAGGCGGCTCCCCACAGGGCGACCCGGCGACCGGCGAGGCTGCCGTCGCACGCCTGACGGGCGAGGGCGACGACACGGCGCCGGCGCCGGATGTTGATGGCGTCGATCTGGTGCAGGAAGCCGACTTCGGGCACCCCGAGTTGCCTGCCACGCGCGATGAGGGCCCGGATGTCCTTGGGGATGCAGGAGCCGCCGAACCCGAGGCCGGAGTCGAGCATCGCGCTGCCGATGCGGGGGTCGTGGGCGAGGGACTCGGCGAGGGTGTGGATGTCAGCGCCGGATGCCTCGCACAGGGCCGCCATCGCGTTGATGAAGGAGACCTTCGTGGCGAGGAAGGCGTTCGCAGCCGACTTGGCCAGTTCCGCAGTAGCCAGGTCCGCGACGACCAGGGGCACCCCGGCCTCGGTCCACGGTGCCCAGACCCTCCGAAGCGTCGCTTCTGCCTGCCCCGCGCACGTGGGGAGGCCGACGATAATCCGGGTGGGGCGGGCGGCGTCTTCGAGCGAGGTGGACTCGCGCAGGAAGTCCGGCGACCACGCCACCGTCACCTGGGCGCCGTCGGGGGCGTGGTCGGCGGCTAGCCGACCCATGCGGGCTGCGGTGCCGACGGGGACGGAGGACTTGCCGACGATCAGACAGCGGCCCGAGGCGCGGGAGGCAAGCGAGGTGATGGCGGACTCGATCGCCGAGAGGTCTGCGCCGAGCCCGCCGTCCTGCTGCGGGGTAGGCACGCACACGAAGTGCACGTCCGCGAACGCGGCGGCCTCCTCGTACGAGCCGGTGAACCTGAGCAGGCCCGAGGCGTGATGCTCGGCGACCGCTTCCCCGAGCCCTCGTTCGTCGAACGGCGCGAGGCCCTGGCTCAGGCGTCCGAGAACTGCGGGTGAGACTTCGACGCCGAGCACCTCGTGCCCGATGGCCGCGAGGGAGCAGGCGTAGGGGGCGCCGAGGCGCCCACAGCCGATCACAGTGACTTTCACGGGCTTGACCTCCGTCTTTGTGTGGCTGTGCTCGTTGGTGGTTGTGTGGCGGGCCACGACATCGCCGAGAGAAAGGCGCTTGCAGTGCGGATGACCGTCATTGGGTGCGGGCACCTGGGAGCCACGCACGCCGCCGCTATGGCCGAGATCGGACACGACGTCATCGGGGTCGATATCGACCCGGACAAGATCGAGACCCTCAACTCGGGCCGGGCCTGGTTCCGTGAACCCGAACTCGATGACCTGCTCGCCCGGCACGTCGGCGGGCGACTGCGGTTCACCACCGACATCCGGGCTGCGGCCGAGCACGATGAGGTGCACTTCATCGGTGTCGGGACGCCGGACCTTCCCGACGGCAGCGGCTACGACCTCTCGCAGGTCTTCGCCGCCGTCGAAGCCCTCGCCCCACACCTGACCGGCCGGTGCCTGATCGTCGGCAAATCCACCGTGTCGGTTGGCACCACGGCGGCCGTCCGGAAGCTGGTGCACCGTCTGGCTCCGGCCGGTGAGGCCGTCGAAGTCGCTTGGTCGCCGGAGTTCTTGCGCGAGGGTCACGCGGTCGCCGACACGCTCCGGCCGGACCGGATCGTGGCCGGTGTCTCCTCCCCCTGGGCGGAGAAAACCATCCGGGAGGCGTTCGCCCCGATCGTGGACGCCGGTTCCCCGCTGATCGTCACGGACCCGGAGACGTGCGAACTCGTCAAGGGGGCCGCCAACGCCTACCTCGCCACCCGCATCTCGTTCATCAACGCGATGGCGAACCTGTGCGAGGCCACCGGGGCGGATGCGGCCGTGGTCGCCCAGGCCATCGGCTACGACACCCGCATCGGACACCGGGCCATGAGCCCTGGTCTCGGATACGGGGGCGGCTGCCTGCCGAAGGACGTGCGGGCCTTCACCGCCCGTGCCGAAGAACTCGGCGTGGGCGACTCGTTCGCGTTCCTGCGGGGCGTGGACGCCATCAACCGCGACCGCCGGTCGCGCACCGTCGAACGGGTACGGGCGGTGGTCGGCGGGGAGCTGACGGGCAAGAGGGTCACCGTGTGGGGAGCGGCGTTCAAGCCGGGAACCGACGACATCCGCGACTCCCCGGCCCTCGATGTCGCCGACCGCTTGCACGATGCCGGAGCGGTCGTGACGGTCTTCGACCCGATGGCCAACGCCAACGCCCGTGCCGGACACCCCGACCTGGCGTATGCGGGGAGCGCCATCGAGGCCGCCCGGGACGCGGCCGTGGTGCTGCTGGCCACCGAGTGGCCACAGTTCGCCGACGCCGACCCCGAAGCCGTCGGCCAGGCCGTGGCCGACCGCGTCCTGATCGACGCGCGCAGCACCATCGACACCGACCGGTGGGCGATGGCCGGCTGGACCGTTCACCGCCTGGGCAAGGGCTGACCGGTGCCGGGTGTCCCGCGCCTCGTGGGCACGGGACACCCCTGCTTCAGCCACGGCGGCCGGTGATCAGCGCGGCTGTCGCCGTGTACTCGAACCGGCCAGACGGCTCGGCCGCGATCAGCACTTCGCGTAACGCGTCCTCGAAGGCGCGCCGCTGGTCGCCGAGCACTACCGGGGAGGAGTAGGCGTAGGTCAGCTGGGCGCCGATCAGTTCCTCGGTGCTGTACGACACCAGGTGCTCGGCCCGTGTGACGGTGATCTGGTGGAAGGCCGAGCGCCTCAGCACGCTCTCGTGGTCTCCCTCGGGTACCCGGTAGGACTCACGTGGGCCGGCTGCCGGGGCGGTGCCGACGAACCGGGCTCGCACCTGGCCGATGAGCTCGTGCCACCACGGCCGTGGGGCACCGGCGGCGTGCGAGCACAGCAGGGCGACGAACCCGCCCGGTGCCGTCACCTCGTCCAGTTGCCGCAGGACCTGTTCGCGGTCCATCCAGTGGAAGGCATCGGCGGCCACCGCCCCGGAGACCCCACGTACTCCGGGGAGGCAGGCCACGTTCTCCGCGGTGGCCTGGCGCCAGTCGGTGCCGGACAGCCCGCGTTCCTTCTCCTCCGCGCGGGCGGCGTCCAGCATCTCCGGGCTCGGGTCGAGGGCGATGACGTCGACGCCGCGTACGGCCAGGTCCAAGGAGACGGGGCCGGGGCCGCACCCCAGGTCGAGCATCCGGGGGGCCGCCGTGTGCTCGTGGGCCATGGACGCGATCAGGTCCAGCAGGACCGGCGGGTGCGGGCGCCGGTAGCGGACGTACCAGGACGCCGTGGTGGAGAAGATCTCCGAGGGCTTTCGGTACGGGGTGGGGTGGTCGGTCGTTTCGGTCATGGGAAGTGCACCTCCGATGGTCGGTGGTGTGCTGAGCGGCAAGGGCGCCGACAGCGTGGCCGTCGGCGGGCCGCGGTGGTCACTCCTGCGTGAGGTCCAGGAGCGAGATCCCGGAAGGCAGATGCGGGGCCTTGCCGGCGTGCTCCTGGCAGGTCATCAGGCCCAGGCACGCGACGGTGGCGGCGATGCCGAGGCCGTAGACCCAGGCCGCGATGGTCCCGACGAGATCGACGGGCTTGCGGAGCCGTCGACGGGGGTGGTGCTGTGCGTGGTGGCTCACAGGCGCGAGTCCTTCCAGGCATGCGTGATCGGCCCGACACTGAACGTGTGGCCTAGGCCGTAAGGATGCTCGGCCTAGGCCACTCAACGCAAGACCAAGGAGTGGCCTAGTACACTCAACTGACCTAGGCCACACCACACTTGGGAGCCGCCACCGTGAACAACGTTCCGGAATCCGCAAACCCGACCGAGGCCCAGCACCCCTACATGCGCCTCGCGGCCGAGTTCCGCCGCCGTATCCTCGACGGCGAACTCCCCGAAGGCACCAAGCTCCCCAACCACCGCGCCCTCGCTGCCGAACACGACGTTGCCGTCGCCACGCTGCAAAAAGCCCTCGGACAGCTCCAGGTCGAGGGCTACATCCGCACCAGTCAGCGCGGCACCTACATCGCCAACGCGCCCAAGGCCGGGTCCTCCGGCTACGACCGGATCACGCGCGTCCTGCGGACCGGCAGCGTCCTGGGCGACGGCGAGACCGTCATTGTCACCGAAGCCCACCTCATCGTCCCGCCCCTGTACGTCGCCGACATCTTCGACCTCGACGAAGGCGACCAGGTCGTACGCCGCCAGTGGCACACCGGCCGGGGCCAGCAGCGGCTCATGCTCGCGGTCACCTGGTACCCGGCCGAGTTCGCCGTCCTGGTGCCCGACCTGCTGTCCACCGCCGCGGGCAAGGCCCCGGGCCTGCTGCCGCGCATCATCGAAGCCACCGGCCGGCGCCCCGTCGAAGGCCGTGACGACATGCACGCCCGGGACGCCGAGCCCCGCGAGGCCGATTTCCTCGGTCTGAAGACCGGCACGCCGATACTCGCCGGAGCCCACCGCCTGTGGGACGACCAAGGGATCATCGAGTACGGCGAATGGTGCCTGCCGTACCGCCACGTCATCGGCTACGAGTACCGGTTCGACGCCGCCCCCGACCAGAGGTGAGCGATGGTCCGAGCGCCGGTGATGTGTTGAAGCCGATGCACGGATGAAGGCGCATACAGCGAGGCAGCAGCACGGACGGCATGTGGGTTCGCTCACACCACACGGGTGACGAAGTTGGCCCAGGCCGACGGGTGGCGGGCCGAAAACTGTCGCATATAGGAAAACTGTCAGACGGACCTTTATTTTGCCGTTTGGGAGGGCAGCCCACCGGTTCTGCGGCACTGATTCGGACCCAACAATGTCAGTGGTCCGTGCTATTCGCGCGCGTGCGCGCGCAGTCGCGACCGGTCGCGAAGCGATGCACTGGCTGGGGGGACGTGGGGGGACGCTGCTCTTCCATGTCTCCTCTCCCTTTCTTTCCCCACCTTTTTCAGAACAGAGAAGACAGGGGGATAGAGCGTCCCCGCGTACCCCTCCAACGGAGCCGAGCGGGCCAGAGCCTCCACATTCCCTGCTCCCCCGCCTTCTGGGGCGTCTCGTGCCAGCGGGTGACTGTCCCCTGAGCGTCCCCCTCTTGACCGTGATCGTCCCCCGGGTACACCTGCGCCCCGGGAGCCGTTCGCTTCCCGGGGCGGGGGTCGACCGCTACGCCGCCTACGTCTCAGCGGTGATCGTGTACTTCCTGCCGTTCTTGTTGCTCTTGGAGCGTGTGATGTAGATGCCGCGCTGTCGCAGCGACGGCGCCGCGGTGTTGAGGCACGCGCTCAGCGATGCTGCTGTGCGCGGGAAGGGTTCTCCTGGGCGCACACGCTCGGAGAGGAAACCGTGCAAGTCGGTCATGGTTCCAGACCAGCCTTCGCGCGGAAACGACGGTCCGAGGGCCCAGGTACACAGCGCGACGATGGCCGGATCGCCGTCGAGGACCGCGTCCACGAGGTCCCTTTGGGCTCCGTCGTACGTGCTGGTGCCCGACCAGCCGGTCACCCTGTCGAGTGCGTACAAGATCTCGTAGAAGTCGGCCATGCGGGGGCGGTGGGTGAGATCGGCAGCGGCCTGGGGCAGCTCGGCCCAGACGAGGGCGGCCAGGTCCAGCATCGCCCCGAGGATCTCGGGGTGCGCCCGCTCGTACCCGCCCCACAGGTCCGTGATGGTCCGCCGCTTGGTGATGGGCCTGAGTTCGAGCGGCATCATGCGCTCGGAGAGGTCCGATTTCAGTGCGCCCACGTCGATGCCGGTGAGCAGGATGGGGCGCTCGAAGGCCAGCACGCTGACGTCGTTGTCGCTGTAGAGCGCGCGGCTGACGTCCGCGCTGCCGGTGACCACCCGGCTCAGGAATTCGGAGAGCTTGAGCGGGATGCTCAAAAGGTTGTCGAACGGCAGGGTCCAGCCGGCCGTTGCCGTGACGCTGAGGTCCCTGTCGTTCGTCGGTGCCTGGCGCAGCGGGGTGCGGGGGCCGTCGAGCAGACCGACGAGCATGCGGCCGGAAGTGGTCTTGCCAGTGCCTTGCTCGCCCGTGAGGTAGGCGATCGGCCGGGGAATGCTCGGCCGCAGGGCGGCGAGCAGCCAAGCGACGGCCAGGGGCAGGGTCTTCTCGGTGAACGGCAGCAGTTCGGCGAAAGCCTCCATACCCGCTCGCCATCCGCCCGTAGGGCTTACTGGGAGAGGCAGTCGGCCCACGAGCTTGGTGCGTCGCCACACAGGACCGGTCGAGGGGTCGGGGTAGGTGAGGGTCCACTCGCCGGGGGCAATGCGGACCGACTGACCGTCGGCCCGGCCGAGGTCGAGCCAGGTCACGTTGGGATCGTCGGGGTCGGGCGCGACGCGCAGCCAGAGCTGGGATTCGGGTGCGTCACAGGCCAGCGCGTCGAGTGCGGCGATGGCGTCAGCCAGGGCGCTCTGCGACGGAGGGTGGTTGTAGGTGGTGAGGTAATCACGGATCAGGTGCTGGCGCAGGCTGCCGGAGGCGCTGTGGGCCTTGGCACGCAGCGGGACGGCGATGGCGGGACCGTTCTCCGGGACGGCGTAGGGTTCGCCGTCGCTTTCGTTGCGGAAGTAGCGGAATCCGTTCTCGCCGATGAGGCGGAGCAGTTCGGCCTGCGGCGGCTGCCTGTGCCGACCCTGCGGCGCCCGGCTTTCCGCCTCGGCGTACGCGTCTCGTCCGCCGGGGATGGCAACGAGAGCCCGCGCTATGGCTGCCGCGTCGTACGGCTGGGACATCGTCATGCGGCGGCCCCCAGTGTGCGCGGCTGGCGGGCCCCGGCGGAGAGGCCGGAGCGGATGGCCGCCTGGGCTTCCTTCTCGGGCAGGCCCGCATGGTGGGCAGCGTCGAGCAGCGCATCGGTGACCTGGGCTCGGTCGAGGCCGGCCGGGGTGATCAGGGTGCCCAGGCTGAACGCGGCCCGGTTCAGGGTGTCGTTGCGCGTGCCGGAGGCCGCCTCTGCGACTGCGCGCAGCTCGTCACGTACGGCAGCAGCCACATAGCCGCTGCCCACGCTGCGGCGCGTACGCCAGGGCAGCACGACGCGCGGCCGCTCCGGGCGCACACGGTGTCCGGTGCGGTCGAGGTCTCGGGCGAGCCACACGGGCAGTTCGGCGACCGTCCGGCAGTCGCCTTGCAGCGTGTACCGGCCCGCTCGGGTGGCGGTGCCCGGTGCCACGGCGTACGACGAGCCGGCACGGACGTCGAGCTGCCAGCCGAGCGCGCCGACGAGCGGGCGCCACGTCGTGCCAGCGGGGGCGCGGAACCAGAGGTGCACGCCTCCCGAGGGGGTCCGCACCGTGAAGGTGGGTGTTCCCTCGGGATAGCGGGCGCGGCGCGCTTCGCAGAGCAGGGCGAGGACGTCGCGGCCGTCGTGGATGCTGCCGGGGGCGAGGTCGTCGGGCAGGTCGACTCCGGGGAGCAGTTCGGCGGGATTCTCGGGCGGCTGTCCGTCGTGGCAGTCGATGTCGAGGATGACCAGGCCGGAGGGTCCGGCCGCGATACCGACTCCGGCGGCAGGCATGCGGGCCCACCAGGCGGTGATGCGTTCGGGGTCGGCTGTGGCGGCCAGGACGCCATGGCAGGGGCGGCCGACCTCGATGCATTCGCATCCGTGGCCGTCGTGCTGGACGTAGCGCGGGTTGGGGCGCTCCTTGGTTCCCGAGGAGCATCGGGCGCAGCCGCGCATCGGCACCTTCGTGCCCGGCGAGAGAGGGATCACATGCCAGCCCTGTGCCGCTGCCCACAGGGCGACGCGGCGCGGGTCGGGGGCGGTCGTCGTGCTCAAGCGGCTGCCTCCCCGTCGGCGGGCGACTGCCCGGGGAAGCAGGCGATGGTGGGCGTACCGGAGCGGTGGGTACGCTCGGTCACAGAGGTCTCCTTACCGGCGGCACGGGGCGGGCTTGGTCGTTCGCACCCCGTGCCGCCGCGTTGTTCATGCAGCAGCGGGGACGGAGGCTTCGAGGGCCCCAGCGGATGCGCCAACATCCGCGCGGGGCCCGCCCTCGTCTTCGGGGGCGACACCGAGCACCTCCAGCAGCTCGGCGGTCACGACGCGCAGAGTCCGCCCCAGGCGCAGAGTGCGCACCGGCAGTTCATCGCGCTTGGCCAGGGCGTACGTGGTGCTGCGTCTCAGGCCGAGGGCACGGCCGGCCGTCTCAAGATCAATGGCCGCGGGCAGTGCCAGCAGCTCAGCACGGGTCAGTCCGGGGCTCGTCATGCAGCCGGCTCCCTGCTGTCCCGAGACGCGAGGGCGCGAAGGACCCGCGCGTACCGAAGGGCTGCTTCTCCGCGTGGGGCTCGCTTGCCCTGCTCCCAGCGCCACACGGTCGAGGGGTCGACCTCGCAGAGTTCGGCGATCTCGGAAAGGGTCAGGCGGGCTTCGGTGCGGGCCTGGCGCGCCGAGCCGGACATGGCGGCGTCGCGGACCCACACGAGTTGAAGGACATCGGTTCGGACCATGGTCAGACTGTAGTCGAAAGCTTGCCGGATGGCGATGTTTCACGCTTGATAGGCAATGTTTAGGACCACCTCCCCGAGGGCTCACTCACCCCTTAGCAAACGGTTGGTCCTGACCTTTCACGCTTGATATTCCATACCTTTCACGCTTGATACCTCCACCGCGATCACCGACACCTCCACACTCGCTTGCAGTCGCGACGCATTTCACGACCCGCCACTCCACGCCGTAACCTTGCCGCTTCTTTGCCGATGAGGCAGGATGTAGCCATGCATCCATACGACACCCCCGAGGGGTGGGACTATCTAGCCGTGCCGGGCTGGCCGTACGACCGGTTCCAGGGCAATCCACCGATCGTGGACATCGGCGACAACTTCAAGGTGCCCAGCCACTTCACGGGGATCGCGACCGAGAAGCGCAGCGGCATGACCATCGCTCTGTGCTTTCATGCGGCCCCCGGACGGGGCATGAACCTGGTCGCTGTCATGGGCGCGGATGAGCTCACGTTCCCGCTGGAACTCGCCGTGAAGACCGGGTCGGTCCTCAAGTGGAAGTACGTCGCGGCCATGCAACTGGTCGACGATGAGGCTGCGGTCGATGCCGCCGGGGGATGGAAGCGGTCCGAGGAGCAGCAGGCTCTGACGACGGCACAACGCAAGGAACGGGCACGGGAGCTGCTGGCGCCGTTGCTGGACCAGATGCCCGGGCCGCCCCCGGCGCAGGGTCCGGGAGGACGGCGCAATCTGACTCCGGAGCATCTGGCGACGGTGGCCGAGGTCTACCGCACGGCACATGAACAGGGCCAGCCGCCCACGAAGACCGTCGCCGACCACTTCGACATCTCGCACTCCACGGCCGCCAAGTGGGTCGGCGCAGCGCGCAAGCAGGGGCTACTGGGGCAGGTCCGGAAGGGCTCCAGAGGATCGAACGAGGGGGATGAAGGGTGAAGGGTTCGACGTACCGGCGGTGCCACTGCCGCGACCCGGAGACGGGGAAGTCGCTCGGTGCCTCTTGCCCGAAGCTGAAGCAGAAGCGGCACGGTACGTACTCCCTCCGGCAGGAACTGCCGGCGCGGCCGGACGGCAAGAGACGCTCGTTCGCCCGGGGCGGCTACGACACCAAGACCGAGGCCCAGGCCGACCTCGACAAGGTGCGCGCCCTCCTCGCCCTCCCCGACACCGACGACGCCGAGGGGCAGCACCGAATAGCCGAGTTGCTGGAGAAGGTGGCGGCCGACAAGGCGCCGCTGCCCGACCTCGAAGAGACCCGGCGCAAGTTCCGCACCGGGCAGTCCCTCACCGCACACATCACCGTCGGCGAGTGGCTTGACGAGTGGCTGGCCTCGAAGAAGATCCGGAAGACGACAGCCAACGGGTACACGTCGCACATCCGTGTGCACCTCAAGCCGCGCATCGGGCATCTCAGGCTCGACCGGCTGAACGTCGGCCACCTGGTGGAGATGTTCGACGGGATCACAGACGACAACGAGGTGATCGCCGCAGAGAACCGGGCCCGGCGTGAGCAGGTCGCGCGCTGCAAGCACGGCCGGCCGGGCGCCCCGAAGGCAGCCGACCGCGCGAGATTGACCGAGGAGCGCGCCAAGCTGGCCGAGATGAAGCCGTTCCGGAAGCTGACAGGAGCGGCCACCCGGCAGCGCATCCGGTCAACGCTGCGGGCCGCCCTGAACGCTGCTATCGCGCAGCAACTCATCACCTTCAACCCGGCCGAGCATGTCGAACTGGAGTCCGGCAAGCGGCCCAAGGCGCTGCTGTGGACCGAGGAGCGGGTACAGCGGTGGCTTGCGACGGGCGAGAAGCCGAGTCCCGTCATGGTGTGGACCCCGGCACAGGTCGGCGCCTTCCTGGACGAAGCCGAGAAGGACCGGCTGTACGCCTTCTTCCACCTGGTCGCCCACCGCGGTCTGCGACGCGGCGAAGGCGTCGGGCAGGACTGGGAGAACGTGGACCTCGACGGTGCCAGTCTGACGGTGGCCAAGGAGCTCGTACAGGACGGCTGGACGCCCTACGAGTCCGATCCGAAGACGGACGGCAGCGCGGGCACGATCGCCCTCTCCAGCGGCGTTGTGGCCGTTCTGAGGGCCCATCGGGTGCAGCAGGCGAAAGAACGTCTCAAGTGGGGCGCGGCATGGGTCGACACGGGCAAGGTCTTCACGGAGGAGGACGGTTCCTGGCTGCACCCCGAGAAGGTGTCCGAGGCGTTCCGGCGCATCTCCAAGGCGGCCGGACTGCCACCGATCAACCTTCGTGATCTGCGCCATGTAGCCGCGACTCTGATCCATGGAGGTGGCGGAGACATCCACACCATCAAGGAGACCCTGCGGCAGTCCTCGATCAAGCTCACCTCGGACACGTACACGAGCCTGCTCCCCGAGGTCGATCGGGAGGTGGCCGAGGCTGCCGAGCGGCTGGTCCCCCGGGCACGCCCGGCAACGGCTGGAGACACCGCCGCTCACGCATCGCTCACGCAGAAGCCGGAGAATACGGCTTCGCCCCGGCTGGAGAAGCCCAGCCGGGGCGAAAAGATGCAGGTCACAGGTGGTGCTGTGACCTCATCGGGTAGTAGGCCGTGTGGGACTCGAACCCACAACCAATGGATTAAAAGTCCACTGCTCTGCCAATTGAGCTAACGGCCCGCACCCGCAGCATAGCCCGGCCGACCGCCGGAGCCCGAGTCGTTATGGCCCATGCAGTTGCGCGGACGGCCGAAAGACGAGGGCCCGTACGGCATCGGCGTGCCGTACGGGCCCTCAGATCAGTTGCGGGGATCAGCCGTTGCGCTTCCAGCGCGGCTTGTCGGCGCGGCGGTCGAAGCCGGCACCGCGGTGGTCGTCACGACGGCCGTAGGGGCGGTCGCCGCCACCGGAACGGTGGCCGCCGGAGGGGCGGTCGTCGCGACGGTCGCGGTTGAACGGACGGTCGCTGCCGCCGGAGCGGAAGCCACCGGACGGACGGTCGTCACGGCGGAAGCCACCGGAGGGACGGTCGTCGCGACGGAAGCCGCCACGGTCGTCACGGCGGTCGTCACGGCGGTCGTCACGACGCTCCTCGCGGCGGAAGCCGCCCGAGGGACGGTCGTCACGGCGGAAGCCACCGGAGGGACGGTCGTCGCGACGGAAGCCGCCACGGTCGTCACGGCGGTCGTCACGACGCTCCTCGCGGCGGAAGCCACCGGAGGGACGGTCGTCACGGCGGAAGCCACCGCGGTCGTCACGGCGGTCGTCACGACGCTCGTCACGGCGGAAGCCGCCCGAGGGACGGTCGTCACGGCGGTCGTCGCGACGGAAGCCGCCGCGGTCCTCGCGACGGTCGTCACGACGCTCGTCACGACGCTCGTCGCGGCGGAAACCGCCCGACCGGCGCTCGAAGTTGCCCCGCTCGTCGCGGCGCTCGAAGGACGACTGCTGGCGCGGCTCCGGGACGGCAGCGGCGGCCTCCTCCTTGGCGGCCTCGGCTGCGGCCTCCTCGGCCGCGGCGGCGACAGCGGCCTCCGGGTCCTCGCCACGCTCGCGGGCGGCGCGGGCCAGCAGGCGGTCGGCCTCCTCGCGGAGCTCCGTGGCGCGGCGCTGGGCGCGCTCCAGCTCGCGGTTGAGGTTGGCGAGCTCGCGCTCGGCCTGCTTGGCGGCGTTGGCCGCGGAGTCGGCCTGGACCTCGGTGAGGGAACGGGCGCCGGTGATCTCGGCGACCTCCGGGTCGAAGACGCCGGCACCGCCGACGATGTGGCGCGAGGCGTCGACGCCCGCGTCCTCCATCAGGCGGAAGATCTGGCGGCGCTGGTGCGGCAGGGACAGCGAGACGACCGTGCCGGACTGGCCGGCGCGGGCCGTACGGCCGGAGCGGTGCAGGTAGTCCTTGTGGTCGCCCGCGGGGTCGACGTTGAGGACCAGGTCGATGCCGTCGACGTGGATGCCGCGGGCGGCGACGTCGGTGGCGACCAGGCAGTTGACGCGGCCGCCCTTGAAGTCCTCCAGGACGCGGGTACGCGCACCCTGGGTCATACCGCCGTGCAGCGCGTCCGCGCGCACACCGGCGTCGAGCAGCTGCTCGGCGACGCGGTCGGCGCCCATCTGGGTGCGGACGAAGATGATGGTGCGGCCCTTGCGGGCGGCGATGGCGGCGGTGACCGGCGCCTTGTCCTTCGGCTTCACGACGAGGACGTGGTGGGTCATGGTGGTGACGGCACCGGCCGACGGGTCGACCTCGTGCGTGACCGGGTCGACCAGGTAGCGCTTGACCAGCGTGTCGATCTCGTTCTCCAGCGTCGCGGAGAACAGCAGGCGCTGGCCGCCGCTCGGCACCTGGTCGAGGATCTCGGTGACCTCGGGCAGGAAGCCCATGTCGGCCATCTGGTCGGCCTCGTCGAGGACGGCGACCTGGACCTTGTCGAGCGAGGCGGCGCCGCGGTCGATGATGTCGCGCAGGCGGCCCGGGGTGGCGACGAGGATGTCGACGCCGCGCTCCAGGGCGTAGATCTGGTTGCCCATGGACGTACCGCCGCAGACGACCTTCATCTTCAGGCCGAGCACGTCGCCGTACGGCTGGAGGGCGTCGGCGACCTGCATCGCCAGCTCACGGGTCGGAGTGAGGATCAGGCCGCGCGGGCGCTTCTTCTCGGTGCGGCCGTCGGCCAGGGTCGACAGCAGCGGCAGGCCGAAGGAGAGCGTCTTGCCGGAGCCGGTGCGGCCGCGGCCCAGGATGTCCTTGCCGGCCAGGGCGTCCGGGATGGTCGCGGCCTGGATCGGGAAGGGCGTGGTGACACCGTTCTGCGCGAGCTTGCGGACGACGGCGTCGTCCAGGCCCAGGTCGGCGAAGGTGATGGTGGGCTCAGCGGCCTCGGTGGCCTCGTCGGCCTCGGCAGCAACCTCGAGCTCGTCGAGAACGATCTCGTCCTCGGCGGCGGGCATGATGGTCTGGTCAGTGGAAATGGACATGCGAAATGCGAAACCTTCCGGAGTTTCGGCACGCGCCCAAGCTCCGTGTCGGCTTTCGCAAACGACCGCCTCAATGCGGTCAGCCACGGCAAGGTAAGGAACGCGCCACACGGCGCGCTTCTGTGCAGGCGCCGGGCAAATGGGATCAAACGATCTACCACCATACGCACCTCATGCCGTCCTGCGCAAGCCGCCTGCTCATGGCCTGCGCCACAGTCCCGCCCGCCGGCCGCTACGAGGCCGGCCCGGCCTGCGGGCCCGGCTGCGGGGACGGCGGGGCCGACGACTGCGGCGGCGGGGACACCGGCGAGGACGGCGAGCCGGCCGGCGGCGTGGGCGGCCGGTCCGGCGGCGGGGTCGGGCGGCCGGGAGCCGTCTGACCGCCGGCCGGCTTCGACGGCGCGGGCTTGCCCGGGCGCACGGCGGGCGGCGACACGCCGGGGGTCGCGGACGCCTCGGCCGACGGCGAGGCGGACCGGCCGCCCTTGGCCGAGGGGCTGCCGCTCGCGCCCCTGAGCGCCTTGGCGTCCGTACGGCCCGGCCGGTCGCCCGGCAGCCGCACCGCGCCGTCCGCCTGCGGACCCGACTCGCGCTGCTTGTCCGTGCCCGAGGGCGCGGGGCGGCCCGGGTCGCTCACACTCATGCAACCGCCGAGCGCCATGGCCGTGACGGCCACGGCCGCGATGCGGGTGAGTGCCGAGTGCGCTGAAGGTACGCGCATGGGGGACCGCCTTAGGGTCGCGGGGGACAGGCGACCTGCCCAACTGGCCCCGCCCCGCCCAGGACACGCGCGGCCCACCGCGGCACGATCCGAACAAGCCGGCGACCGGCGCCCCTCGCCCGGGCCCGTCACCCGGACCCCTCACCCGTAGCCGAGTGCGTGCAGCCGTTCGTCGTCGATCCCGAAGTGGTGGGCGATCTCGTGAACGACCGTCACCTCCGCCTCGTGGACCACCTCTTCCCGCGTGGCGCACATCCGCAGGGTCGGGCCCCGGTAGATCGTGATGCGGTCCGGGAGCACGCCCGCGTACCACTCGCCGCGCTCGGTCAGCGGCGTCCCCTCGTAGAGCCCGAGGAGTTCCGGGTCCGCGGCGGGGGGCTCGTCCTCGACGAACACCGCGACGTTGTCCATGAGCCGCGTCAGCTCCTGCGGGATCCGGTCCAGGGCCTCGGCGACCAGTTCCTCGAAGTCCTCGCGCGTCATCTCCAGCACGCCCGCCATTGTCCGGCACGAAGGCCCCCGATGCCCGGACCCGGCGGCTGCCGGAGGCCGCCGGAGCTCGTCCCGGGAGCCCGGAGGCAAACCGTTTTGGCGTTAGGTCCCTGCATCCCATATGCTTCTCACGTCCCCGAGGCGCTGCGAAGCGACAAGGTGGGCCGACCGCCCTCATCGTCTAGTGGCCCAGGACGCCGCCCTTTCAAGGCGGTAGCACGGGTTCGAATCCCGTTGGGGGCACGCAAGATCCTGTGCGAGACTTGTTCTCGCACACGCTTGGTCCTGTGGAGCAGTTTGGAGTGCTCGCCACCCTGTCAAGGTGGAGGCCGCGGGTTCAAATCCCGTCAGGACCGCTGTGATCCCTCGTGGATCGCGTGGCTGGGTAGCTCAGTTGGTACGAGCGTCCGCCTGAAAAGCGGAAGGTCGCCGGTTCGACCCCGGCCCCAGCCACCAGCAGCCCCCCATCTCCGGATGGGGGGCTGAGTTGTTTTCCGGCCCGCAGTCGGTCGACTGCGGGCCGTCCGTAGCTGGTCGCGCAGTTCCCCGCGCCCCTTCGGGGCGCACCCCAGGGAAATCGGTTCGCCCCTGCGCGGCGCACGGTGCGATCCTGGATCCCGTATGTCTACGCAGCCTGCCCTCGCCCCCTTCGCCGACCTCTCCGGCCGCCTGCCCGAGCTGACGCTCCGCGATCAGCAGCGGCTCGGGCGCCGGCTCGACGGTGCGCGCCGTATCCGCAAGCCCGAGGCCCGTGCGGCCGTGCTGGCCGAGATCGCCGAGGGCATCGCGGAGGCCGAACTGCGCGTCGAGGGCCGCCGCGCGGCCGTCCCGGCCATCACGTATCCCGAGCAGCTTCCGGTCAGCCAGAAGAAGGACGAGATCCTGGCGGCCGTCCGCGACCACCAGGTGGTGATCGTCGCGGGCGAGACGGGCTCCGGCAAGACCACCCAGATCCCCAAGATCTGTCTGGAGCTGGGCCGCGGCGTCAAGGGCCTCATCGGGCACACCCAGCCGCGCCGGATCGCGGCCCGCACGGTCGCCGAGCGGGTGGCCGAGGAGCTGCGCACCCCGCTGGGCGAGGCGGTCGGCTGGAAGGTCCGCTTCACGGACCAGGTCGGCGACGACACGCTCGTCAAGCTGATGACGGACGGCATCCTGCTCGCCGAGATCCAGACGGACCGCGAGCTGCGCCAGTACGACACGATCATCATCGACGAGGCGCACGAGCGCAGCCTCAACATCGACTTCCTGATGGGCTACCTCGCCCAGCTGCTGCCGCGCCGCCCCGACCTCAAGGTCGTCATCACCTCGGCCACCATCGACCCCGAGCGCTTCTCCCGGCACTTCGGCGACGCGCCGATCGTCGAGGTCAGCGGCCGCACGTATCCAGTGGAGGTGCGCTACCGGCCGCTGCTGGAGCAGGGCTCGGAGGACGCCGACCGCGATCAGATCACCGCGATCTGCGAGGCCGTGGACGAGCTGCAGGCCGAGGGCGACGGTGACATCCTGGTCTTCCTCTCCGGCGAGCGGGAGATCCGGGACACGGCGGACGCGCTGGAGAAGAAGAAGCTCCGCTTCACCGAGATCCTTCCGCTCTACGCGCGGCTGTCCCACGCCGAGCAGCACCGGGTCTTCCAGCGGCACACCGGGCGCAGGATCGTTCTCGCCACGAACGTCGCGGAGACGTCCCTGACCGTCCCGGGCATCCGTTACGTCATCGACCCCGGCTTCGCCCGCATCTCCCGCTACAGCCACCGCACCAAGGTCCAGCGCCTGCCGATCGAGCCGGTCAGCCAGGCCAGCGCCAACCAGCGCAAGGGCCGCTGCGGCCGGACGAGCGACGGCATCTGCATCCGGCTGTACGCGGAGGACGACTTCCTCTCCCGGCCGGAGTTCACGGACGCGGAGATCCTGCGGACGAACCTGGCGTCCGTCATCCTGCAGATGACCGCGGCGGGCCTGGGCGACATCGAGAAGTTCCCCTTCATCGACGCGCCGGACCGCCGCAACATCAAGGACGGCGTGGCCCTGCTGCAGGAGCTGGGCGCGGTCGACCCGGAGCAGAAGGAGCCGAAGAAACGGCTCACCCCGCTCGGGCGCAAGCTCGCGCAGCTCCCGGTGGACCCCAGGCTGGCCCGGATGGTCCTGGAGGCCGACCGCAACGGCTGTGTGCGCGAGGTCATGGTGATCGCGGCCGCGCTGTCCATCCAGGACCCGCGCGAACGGCCCTCGGACAAGCAGCAGCAGGCCGACCAGCAGCACGCACGCTTCAAGGACGAGACGAGCGACTTCCTCGCCTTCCTCAACCTCTGGCGCTACGTGCGCGAGCAGCAGAAGGCCCTGTCGTCCTCGGCCTTCCGCCGCATGTGCAAGTCGGAGTACCTGAACTACCTGCGGATACGCGAGTGGCAGGACATCTACTCGCAGCTGCGCACGGTCGCCAAGCAGATGGGGATCCACCTCGCCGAGGAGGACGCGGCGCCGGAACGCATCCACCAGTCGCTGCTGGCCGGTCTGCTGTCGCATCTTGGCCTGAAGGACACCGAGAAGAACGAGTATCTGGGCGCCCGCAGCGCCAAGTTCGCCGTGTTCCCCGGCTCGGCGCTCTTCCGGAAGCCGCCGCGCTGGATCATGTCGGCGGAACTGGTGGAGACCTCCCGCCTCTGGGCGCGCGTCAATGCCCGTATCGAGCCGGACTGGATCGAGCCGCTCGCCCAGCACCTCGTCAAGCGCACCTACAGCGAGCCGCACTGGGAGCAGAAGCAGGCCGCCGTGATGGCCTACGAGCGCGTGACGCTCTACGGCGTGCCGATCGTGACCGAGCGGAAGGTCAATTACGGGCGGATCGACCCGGAGACCAGCCGGGATCTGTTCATCCGCAATGCGCTCGTCGAGGGCGACTGGCGGACGCACCATCAGTTCTTCCACGACAACCGGAAACTCCTCGGCGAGGTCGAGGAGTTGGAGCACCGGGCACGGCGTCGCGACATCCTCGTGGACGACGAGACGCTTTTCGACTTCTACGACCAGCGGCTGCCCGAACACGTCGTCTCCGGCGCGCACTTCGACTCCTGGTGGAAGCACAAGCACCGCGAGGAACCGGAGTTGCTCAATTTCGAGCACTCCATGCTCATCAACGAGAACGCCGAAGCGGTCACCAAGGACGACTATCCGGACTCGTGGCGCCAGGGCGCCCTGAAGTTCCGGGTGACCTATCAGTTCGAGCCCGGGGCGGACGCGGACGGCGTGACCGTCCACATTCCGCTCCAGGTGCTCAACCAGGTCTCGGCCGAGGGCTTCGACTGGCAGATCCCCGGACTGCGCGAGGACCTGGTGACGGAGCTGATCCGCTCGCTGCCCAAGCCGATCCGGCGGAACTGCGTCCCGGCGCCGAACTTCGCCGCCCGGTTCCTCGACGGCGCCGTCCCGCTGCAGGGGCCGCTGACGACCGCCCTGGCACGCGACCTGCACCGGATGACGGGCGTGCGGATGGAGGCCGAGGACTTCGACCCGGCCCGGGTCCCGGACCACCTGAAGATCACGTTCCGGGTCGTGGACGAGCGGCGCCGGAAGATCGCCGAGGACAAGGACCTGGAAGCCCTGCGGCTCCGGCTCAAGCCGAAGACGCAGGCCGCGATCAACAAGGCCTTCGAGCAGTCCACCGGCAAGCGCACCGCCGGGCCGGCCGGCGGCACGGGCACCGCGGGGCCGGAGCAGCGGTCGGGGCTCACGCAGTGGAGCATCGGCACCCTGCCCCGCACCTTCGAGACCCGGCGCGCGGGCCAGCCCGTCAAGGCCTATCCGGCCCTGGTCGACGAGGGCTCGTCGGTGGCGGTGCGGCTGTTCGACACCGAGAGCGAGCAGCGCGAGGCGATGTGGCGCGGCAACCGCCGGCTGATCCTGCTCAACCTGCCGTCGAACCCGGCCAAGTTCGTCCAGGACAAGCTCGGCAACCAGCAGAAGCTCGCCCTCGCCCGCAATCCGCACGGCTCCATCCCGGCGCTGTTCGACGACTGCGTCTCGGCCGCGGCCGACAAGCTGATCGCCGTGCACGGCGGCCCTGCCTGGGACGAGGAGTCCTTCCGCAAGCTCTTCGACGCCGTGCGCGCCGACATCATGGACGCCACGCTGGACACCGTCCGCAGGGTCCAGGAGGTGCTGGCCGCCTGGCAGGCCTGCGAGCGCCGCCTGAAGGCGACGACGAGCCCGACCCTGCTCCCGTCCCTGACGGACGTCAAGGAGCAGCTGGCCGCGCTGATCAAGCCCGGCTTCGTGACGGCCCACGGCGTCCGCCGGCTGCCCGACCTCATGCGCTACCTGGTGGCGGTCGACCGGCGGCTGACCCAGCTGCCCACCAACGCCGAGCGGGACCGCACGCGGATGGCCAAGGTGAAGGAGATGCAGGACGAGCACGCCTGGCTGCTGGAGCAGTTCCCCAAGGGCCGCCCGGTGCCGCAGGAGGCGCTCGACATCCGCTGGATGATCGAGGAGCTGCGGGTGAGCTACTTCGCGCACGCCCTCGGCACCGCGCACCCCGTGTCCGACAAGCGGATCGTGAAGGCGATCGACGCGCTGGTGCCGTAGCGCTCCGCTGGGGGGGGCGGTTCTTCGGGTGCGGGTCCGCTGCGGTTGCTCGCGCAGTTCCCCGCGCCCCTTCGGGGCGCGTGCCCCAGATCACTCGCCGTCCGGCGTGATCGGGTTCGACCGCACCCCCTGACCTGCTGTAGAGTCATCCACGCAACGCCGCGAGAGCGGAAAGTGCAGCAAGGTCCTGTGGAGCAGTTTGGAGTGCTCGCCACCCTGTCAAGGTGGAGGCCGCGGGTTCAAATCCCGTCAGGACCGCATTGAGGTGAAGCCCGCTCCCCACATCGGGGGCGGGCTTCACTGCTGTCCGCCCGGACGCCCTGGACACAGCAAATCCCGTCAGGACCGGATCAGTTGAAGGCCCGGATCCATCGGATCCGGGCCTTTTCGTATGTGGGCTTGCACCTTGACCTTGACTGGGACACGTGCCAGGCGTACCCAGTCAGTGGGAGGTGCTGCCCCCATGCCGATGACCACCCGCCCCGACGCCGCGCGGCACGAGACGCGGGCGTTGCTGCGCGCCCACCTCGCTGCCGCGTCGGGCTACCGCCATCTGACCAGACACTGCCCGGTCTGTCACCGCCTCCTGCGGCTCGCTCAGGAGGCGGCCGACCCCGCACGGGAACAGGGCACCCCCTGACGGCCAACGGCAGCCGCTCCCGCGGCAGTCGGGCCTCAATACCGCAGCAGCACGGCGCATTCAAGAAACCTGCGCTGTGATGGGAGTCACGTAAAGAGTTCCCACGGATGGGGAACTCACGCCCTCCGGGCGGCCGGTCAATTTAATATGTGCAATTGCACTGCCCACCGAGGAGCCGTACGTACGACGGCAAGGTGACGGCATAAAAAGATCGCGCTGGGCCCGGCGGAGCCCAGCGCGATCGACGACTCGCCCAAGTCGGTGGGCAGGGAACCTGTTGGGGCAGGTGCCCTCGTCGTTTTGCTGCTTGGTGAAGCGTGGTGCCTGAGTGGGCGGCGTCCGGGTTGGGGGCCCCGGTCAACACCCGGTCATTTCAGTTGTTCAGGCCTCGCTGCGCTGCTGCGGAATGCCCGCCAGCAGGGCGCGGACCTCCGCTTCGCGGTAGCGCCGGTGTCCTCCGAGCGTGCGGATGGACGTGAGCTTGCCTGCCTTGGCCCAACGGGTGACCGTCTTGGGGTCCACGCGGAACATCGTGGCAACCTCAGCCGGGGTCAGCAGCGGCTCGGCATCAGGGGTGCGAGCGGTCATGAGCGGCCTCCTCGGGAGAACCGAACCATCACGTCGGTTCTTTCCTCTAAATTCTGCACCTTGACCCGCGTTGCCCGAAATGGCGGACGCGGGCCGAGTCGGTTATAGGACGAACGGCTTGTCCTCGGCACTACAACTACACCATCTGTCCAGCCACGTCGGCCAAACCGATGGAATTGCCCTCTCAGGTGTTCAACCTCGACGGAAGCCGACCGACCGTGCCATAGCGGACAGTCACGCCACCGTGACGATCAGTCACAGCGGGATCAGGGGTCACCAGACCCGCCAAGGAGTGCAATACCGATCTATCCGCCCTTAGTTGGACGGAAGGAGCCCTTCCCGGACTCCTTGTCCTATTTTGCCACGGCGATGGGCGATGGGCGCAAGACCTGACGAAAGTGCGTTAGGTCACGGTTGCCGCAATGGCCCGGATCGGGACCTAGGTCCTGGAGACACCCTGCCAGACCCGCCGCCCCGATCCCGTTCAGTTGGCGAACTGGCGGTCCCGTACGGCCCGCCAACGCTCCGTCAGCCGCTCGTACGCCTCTCCCGCCCGCACCCCGTCTCCGGCCCGCAGCGCCGCCAGGCCCTCCTCGGTGTCCGCGGCGGAGCGGTCCTCGGCGAGCCGTGCCTCCGGAACCATATGCACCAGCCCGCCGTAGTCCAGCTCGACCAGCGAGCGCGGATGGAATTCCTCCAGCCACCGCCCCACATCTACCAGGCCGTCGATGAGCGGTCCCTCCTCGATGGCGTCCCGGAGCGTGCGCAACCCCCGGGCGACCCGGCGCCTGGCCTGGACCATGGGGGTCCGGTAGCGGAACACGACCTCCTCGCCGCCCGGCTCGCCCTTGCCGTACTCCCGCTCCTCGCCGGAGAAGAGGACGAACCAGCGCAGCGGCACCTGCCACGTCGCGGTGCGGATCCACGGACGGGCGTCCGGGTTGCGCTCCTGCCAGCGCTCGTAGTCCGCCTGCGCCTGGCGGCGGACCACCGGGGGCAGCGCCGCGTCCAGCACCGGGGCCGGCAGCCGCGCCGCGAGCTCCTCCAGCGCCAGCCAGCCGCGCAGCCGGGTGCGCCAGGGGCAGACGCAGACGACGCCGTCCACGACCGCGACGAAGGCGTCCCCGCTCTCGTGCACCGGGACCGGGACGGGCGGGGTGGGCAGCAAATCGGCCAGCGAGCGCCGCAGTTCGTCCTGGGCGGAGGGCAGGCCCGGCCGGCGGGCGTAACGGGCCCAGTGCGAGCGCTCGGGCTCGGGGAAGGCGCCCAGCGGCTCGTAGACCCGCAGGTATGCCGCGTACGGGACGGTCACCGACGACGCCAGGCCCACGCTCGCTCCCTCAAGCCGCTGGAGAAGGGGGAGTTGACGGGCACCCTCCCCATACGGTCCAAATCGTCCCACGGCGCCGGACCACGGGAGGGTGATCCTCGGCACGGGACCCGTCCTGCGGCTTTCCAGGCCCTACCCTCGTGCCAACCGGCCCTCCGCCACCCCGAGGAGGGCGACCAACGCGACATATGGAGTCACCACCGTGACTGACGTACGTCCCTCCTCCGGCGCCGCCGACGGCGTCCTGCACAGCCTGTTCACGTCCGACCAGGGCGGCCATGAGCAGGTCGTGCTCTGCCAGGACCGTGAGACCGGCCTCAAGGCCGTCATCGCCCTCCACTCCACCGCCCTGGGCCCCGCCCTCGGTGGCACCCGCTTCTACCCGTACGCCTCCGAGGAGGAGGCGGTGCGGGACGCGCTGAACCTGTCGCGCGGCATGTCGTACAAGAACGCCATGGCAGGGCTGGAGCACGGCGGCGGAAAGGCCGTGATCATCGGCGATCCCGAACTGATCAAGACCGAACAGCTGCTGCTCGCCTACGGCCGCTTCGTGGCCTCCCTCGGCGGCCGTTACGTCACCGCCTGCGACGTCGGCACCTACGTCCAGGACATGGACGTCGTGGCCCGCACGAACCGCTGGACCACCGGCCGCTCCCCCGAGAACGGCGGCTGCGGCGACTCGTCCGTGCTGACCGCCTTCGGCGTCTTCCAGGGCATGCGGGCCGCCGCGCAGACCCAGTGGGGCGAGCCCACGCTGCGGGGCCGCCGGGTCGGCATCGCCGGCGTCGGCAAGGTCGGCCATCACTTGGTCGAGCACTTGATCACGGACGGCGCGGAGGTCGTGGTCACCGACGTCAGAGCGGACGCGGTCGCACGCATCACCGCCCGCCACCCGCAGATCACGGCTGTCGCGGACGCGGAGGCGCTGGTCCGCACGCCGCTCGACGTCTACGCCCCCTGCGCCCTGGGCGGCGCGCTCGACGACGCCACCGTGGCCGCCCTGACCGCCACCGTGGTCTGCGGCGCCGCCAACAACCAGCTCGCCCATCCGGGCGTCGAGAAGGACCTCGCCGACCGCGGGATCCTCTACGCGCCGGACTACGTGGTGAACGCCGGCGGCGTGATCCAGGTCGCCGACGAGCTGCACGGCTTCGATTTCGACCGCGCCAAGGCCAAGGCGACCACGATTTTCGACACAACCCTGGCGATATTCGACCGCGCCAAGGCCGACGGCATCCCGCCGGCCGCCGCGGCGGACCGGCTCGCCGAGCAGCGCATGGCCGAGGCCCGCGCCTCCGTTCCCCGCCAGGCCGCCGCCCGTTAGCCCGATCGGGTGCACGGTCCCCGCACAGGGGTCCCCACAGAAGGCCGTCGGGAGGTGTGAAAGGAGAGATCCCTCTCACCTCTCGGCGGGTCGGCGCCCAGGACACGTTAAAATCGCAGCTGACCAGCGGGGACAGGGCGCCTCGCCGGTTGTGCTGCGTGGCACGTCATGCGGGCGACGTACCGTATGGCCGCGGAAGCAGGTACCGTTGAAGCCCTACAGGCCGGACACCTAACCCAGGGGTCCGCTCTGACTCATGAACGTGAACGCGTGTCAAGACTCTGGGGCCGTCGAGCCCCGTCAATGAGGGGGTCGAGCCATGGGGCGCGGCCGGGCCAAGGCCAAGCAGACAAAGGTCGCCCGCCAGCTGAAGTACAACAGCGGCGGGACGGACCTCTCGCGTCTGGCCAATGAGCTGGGCGCAACGCAGCCGTCGACGAAGCAGCCGCCGCAGAGCGAGCCGCTCGAAGACGAGCTGGACGACGACCCGTACGCGCAGTACGCGGCGCGTTACAACGAGGACGAGGACGAGGACGAGGACGAGCACAGCGCTTCGTCCGACCAGTCTGCTTACCGTCGCCGCGCTTGACGCGCTGACATCTTCACCGACCCGGTCCGGGCTTTCGCCCGGACCGGGTTGTGTGCTGCCTGCACGTGCGGGTCCGCTGTGGCTGATCGCGCAGTTCCCCGCGCCCCTTCGGGGCGCGGTTCACTGTGATTCACCTCAGACCGCGTACTCACCCGTCAGGGTCACCGGCTCCGCGTGATCGGCACCGTCCACGATCTCGCCTGCCACCCACGCGTCCACGTCGCGGTCCGCGAAGGTGGCCAGGGCCACGTCCACCGACTCCTGCGGGACGACGGCGATCATGCCGACGCCCATGTTCAGGGTCTTCTCCAGCTCCAGCCGCTCGACCCCGCCGAGCCTGCCGACCAGGTCGAAGACCGCACCCGGGGTCCACGTCGACCGGTCGACGGTCGCGTGCAGGCCGTCCGGGATCACCCGGGCCAGGTTGTTGGCGAGTCCGCCGCCGGTGATGTGCGAGAAGGCGTGCACCTCGGCCGTCCGGGTGAGGGCCAGGCAGTCGAGCGAGTAGATCCGGGTCGGCTCCAGCAGCTCCTCGCCGAGGGTGCGGCCGAACTCCGGGACCTCCCGGTCCAGCTCCCAGCCGGCCCGGTCGAAGAGCACATGGCGGACCAGTGAGTACCCGTTCGAGTGAAGTCCGGAGGAGGCCATCGCGATGACGGCGTCACCCTCGCGGATGCGCTCGGCGCCCAGCAGCCGGTCCGCCTCGACCACGCCGGTGCCCGCGCCGGCCACGTCGAACTCGTCCGGTCCCAGCAAGCCCGGGTGCTCGGCGGTCTCGCCGCCGACCAGGGCGCAGCCCGCGAGGACGCAGCCCTCGGCGATGCCCTTGACGATCGAGGCGACCCGGTCCGGGTGGACCTTGCCGACGCAGATGTAGTCGGTCATGAACAGCGGCTCGGCGCCGCAGACGACCAGGTCGTCCACGACCATGCCGACCAGGTCGTGACCGATGGTGTCGTAGACGCCCATGCGCCGGGCGATGTCGACCTTGGTCCCCACGCCGTCGGTGGCGGAGGCGAGCAGCGGGCGCTCGTACCCCTTGAGGGCGGAGGCGTCGAAGAGGCCGGCGAAGCCGCCGAGGCCGCCGACGACCTCGGGGCGGGTGGCCTTCTTCACCCACTGCTTCATCAGTTCGACGGCGCGGTCGCCCGCCTCGATGTCGACGCCCGCGCTTGCGTAGCTGGCACCGGTGCCCGCGTGCGAAGCACGCCCAACAGACTCAGCAGACATGACGTTGAGATCTTTCGTGTCGTTCGTTACTGCGGGGCTACGGAGTGCTACGGGCGGCGCAGCGCGTCGGCCGCGTCGTGGCCGCCGGCCAGCTCGGTCTCCAGGAGGTGCTTGCCGAGCCGCTCGGGGTCGGGCAGCTCCATGGGGTACTCGCCGTCGAAGCAGGCGCGGCAGAGGTTCGGCTTGGCGATCGTCGTCGCCTCGACCATGCCGTCCAGGGAGATGTAGGCCAACGAGTCCGCACCCAGCGACTTGCCGATCTCCTCCACGGTCATGCCGTTGGCGATCAGCTCGGCGCGGGTGGCGAAGTCGATGCCGAAGAAGCACGGCCACTTGATCGGCGGGGACGAGATCCGGATGTGGACCTCGGCCGCACCGGCCTCGCGGAGCATCCGGACCAGCGCGCGCTGGGTGTTGCCGCGGACGATCGAGTCGTCGACGACCACCAGGCGCTTGCCCCGGATGACCTCCTTGAGCGGGTTGAGCTTGAGGCGGATGCCGAGCTGGCGGATGGTCTGCGAGGGCTGGATGAAGGTCCGGCCGACGTAGCTGTTCTTCACCAGGCCCGAGCCGTACGGGATGCCGCTCGCCTCGGCGTAGCCCACGGCGGCCGGGGTGCCGGACTCCGGGGTCGCTATCACCAGGTCGGCGTCGGCCGGGGCCTCGGCGGCGAGCCGGCGGCCCATCTCCACGCGGGAGAGGTACACGTTCCGGCCGGCGATGTCGGTGTCGGGACGGGCGAGGTAGACGTACTCGAAGACACAGCCCTTGGGGCGGGCCTCCGCGAAGCGGCTGCTGCGCACGCCGTTCTCGTCGATGGCGACGAGCTCGCCGGGCTCGACCTCGCGCACGAAGCTCGCGCCCACGATGTCCAGGGCGGCCGTCTCGGAGGCCACCACCCAGCCGCGCTCCAGGCGGCCGAGGACCAGCGGGCGGATGCCCTGCGGGTCACGCGCGGCGTACAGCGTGTGCTCGTCCATGAAGACGAGGGAGAAGGCGCCCTTGACGTCGGGCAGCACCTTGGCGGCCGCCTGCTCGACGGTCAGCGGCTTGCCGTCGTCGTCGGTCTGGCCCGCGAGCAGGGCCGTGACCAGGTCGGTGTCGTTGGTCGCGGCCACCTGGGTGGCGCGGCCGTTCTCCCGCGGGAGGGCGGCGACCATCTCGGCGAGCTCGGCCGTGTTGACCAGGTTGCCGTTGTGGCCGAGCGCAATGGAGCCGTTCGCCGTGGCCCGGAAAGTGGGCTGGGCGTTCTCCCACACCGAGGCTCCGGTGGTGGAGTAGCGGGCGTGACCGACCGCGATATGGCCCTGGAGGGAGCCGAGGGAGGTTTCGTCGAAGACCTGGGAAACCAGTCCCATGTCCTTGAAAACGAGGATCTGGGAGCCGTTGCTCACCGCGATGCCCGCGGACTCCTGTCCACGGTGCTGCAGCGCATACAGCCCGAAATAGGTGAGTTTTGCGACCGCTTCCCCCGGAGCCCAGACACCGAAGACGCCACATGCGTCCTGGGGGCCCTTTTCGCCGGGGAGCAGGTCGTGGTTGAGTCGTCCGTCACCACGAGGCACATCTCGAGTCTATGGCAGGGACGAGGTTCATCCGAACCGGGGACGGGCGGGAATTCTCACACCACGCTGAGCCACGCGGTGCGCACAGCGCATCACCGGCAGCGCCATGTCCTCAGCCCAGCAGGGGCAGTTGTGCGGAGATGTCGGCCCGTTCGCCACTCGCAGTGACGGATGCGGCGGCCACGGCTTCCGGCCAGGCGACACGCCCCGCGGCGAGGCGGATCCAGGTCAGGGGATCGGTCTCCACGACGTTGGGCGGGGTACCGCGGGTGTGCCGGGGGCCCTCGATGCACTGGATCACCGCAAAGGGCGGGACACGGACCTCCACGGAGCCGCCGGGGGCCCTGGCGGCCAGGGTGTCGGCGAACAGGCGGGCGGTGGCGGCCAGCGCCTGGCGGTCGAACGGGATCTCCGCGCCCAGGGCATCGGCCAGATCGTCGGTGTGGACGACGAGTTCGGCACAGCGCGTGACCAGGAAGTCGTCGAGCCGCATGGCACCGGAACGGACCGCGAGGAGGCGGTCCGCGGGCGCGACGGAGGTCAGTTCGGCGAACCGGGCGGCAATGCCGTCGAGGAGGTCGAGCGGCTTCGCTTCCGCAGCCGTTTTACGGGCCACTTCATCGGCGTGCGCAGCCAGGGCGGCCGTTGCCGCGGGCCACTCCACCGGGGTCATCTCCCGGGCCGGCGCGGCGGGGGCTTCGAGGGTGCGGTTGACGACGCCGACGGTGAGGGGGATGTGGGCGACCAGCTCGCGCACCGTCCACCCTTTGAGGCGGGTGGGCAACCGGAGTTCGGGCTCGGTGAGCCCGCTCACCACGGTCCGCACGTGTTGCAGCTGTGCGGTGATGGCTGCCGCCAGCTTGGCGGCGTCGTACTTGCGGGCACGCTGAGTTGGAGGCATGGGCCTCAGCGTAGGGGCCGCCTCCGACAATCCCCGGCTGCCGTGCCGGGACGGGGAGTTGCGCGTTCGACTGCGGGCGCGTCGTGGCTGATCGCGCAGTTCCCCGCGCCCCTTGCGGGGCGCGGGGGGCGACTACGCCAGCAGTGCCGGGATCGTCGCCTCGTGCGCCTCGCGCAGCTCCGCCAGCGGGATGGCGAACTCGCCCTGGACGTCCACGGAATCGCCGTCCACCACGCCGATCCGCACCGCCGGCAGGCCCCTCGCCCCGCACATGTCCGTGAAGCGGAGCTCCTCGCTGCGCGGGACCGAGACGACGGCGCGGCCCGCCGACTCGGAGAAGAGGAGGACGAACGGGTCCAGGTCGTCCGGGACGACCAGGCGGGCGCCCCGCCCGCCGCGCAGGCAGGACTCCGTCACGGCCTGGATCAGACCGCCGTCCGACAGGTCGTGCGCCGCGTCGATCATGCCGTCGCGCGAAGCCGAGATCAGGATCTCGGCGAGCAGCTTCTCGCGTGCCAGGTCCACCTTCGGCGGCAGGCCGCCCAGGTGGTCGTGGATCACCTGCGACCAGGCCGAACCGCCCAGTTCCTCGCGGGTGTCGCCCAGCAGATAGAGGAGCTGCCCCTCCTCGCGGAAGGCCATCGGCGTACGGCGGTTGACGTCGTCGATGACGCCGAGCACCGCGACCACCGGGGTGGGGTGGATGGCGGTGTCGCCGGTCTGGTTGTAGAGCGAGACGTTGCCGCCGGTCACCGGCGTGCCCAGCTCCAGGCAGCCGTCCGCCAGGCCGCGCGTGGCCTCGGCGAACTGCCACATCACCGCCGGGTCCTCGGGCGAGCCGAAGTTGAGGCAGTTGGAGATGGCCAGCGGCCGGGCGCCGGTCGCGGCGACGTTGCGGTACGACTCCGCGAGCGCGAGCTGCGCACCCGCGTACGGGTCGAGCTTGGCGTAGCGGCCGTTGCCGTCCGTGGCGACGGCGACACCGAGGTTCGTCTCCTCGTCGATGCGGACCATGCCGGAGTCCTCCGGCTGCGCCAGCACCGTGTTGCCCTGCACGAAGCGGTCGTACTGGTCGGTGACCCAGGACTTGGAGGCCTGGTTCGGGGAGGAGATCACCTGGACGACCTGCCGGCGCAGGTCCTCCGCGGTCGCCGGCCGCGGCAGCTTCGCCGCGTCGTCCGCCTGGAGTGCGTCCTGCCAGCCGGGGCGGGCGTACGGGCGCTCGTACACCGGGCCCTCGTGGGCGACGGTGCGCGGCGGGACGTCGACGATCTGCTCGCCGTGCCAGAAGATCTCCAGCCGCTCGCCGTCGGTGACTTCACCGATGACGGTGGCGATGACGTCCCACTTCTCGCAGATCTCCAGGAAGCGGTCGACCTTGCCGGGCTCGACGATCGCGCACATGCGTTCCTGCGACTCGCTCATGAGGATCTCCTCGGGCGAGAGGGTCGCATCGCGCAGCGGCACGTGGTCCAGTTCGACGCGCATGCCGCCCGAACCGGCGCTGGCCAGCTCGCTGGTGGCGCAGGACAGGCCGGCGCCGCCGAGGTCCTGGATGCCCTCGACCAGGTGCTCGCGGAAGAGCTCCAGGGTGCACTCGATGAGGAGCTTCTCCTGGAAGGGGTCGCCGACCTGGACGGCGGGGCGATTGGCGGAGACCCCGTCGGGACTATCTGCGTCGAAGGTCTCCGAGGCGAGGACGGACACGCCGCCGATGCCGTCGCCGCCCGTGCGGGCGCCGTAGAGGATGACCTTGTTGCCGGTTCCGGAGGCCTTCGCGAGGTGGATGTCCTCGTGCTTCATCACGCCCACGCACAGGGCATTGACCAGGGGGTTGCCCTGGTAGCAGGAGTCGAAGACGACCTCGCCGCCGATGTTGGGCAGGCCCAGGCAGTTGCCGTAGCCACCGATGCCCGCAACGACGCCGGGCAGCACCCGCTTGGTGTCGGGGTGGTCGGCGGCGCCGAAGCGCAGCGGGTCCATCACGGCGACCGGGCGGGCGCCCATGGCGAGGATGTCGCGGACGATGCCGCCCACGCCGGTGGCCGCGCCCTGGTAGGGCTCGATGTAGGAGGGGTGGTTGTGCGACTCGACCTTGAAGGTGACCGCGTAGCCCTGGCCGACGTCGACGACGCCCGCGTTCTCGCCGATGCCGACGAGGAGGGCGTCGTTCTCGGGGGCCTTCTCGCCGAACTGGCGCAGGTGCACCTTGCTCGACTTGTACGAGCAGTGCTCGGACCACATCACGGAGTACATCGCGAGCTCGGCGCCGGTCGGGCGGCGGCCGAGGATCGCGCGGATGCGCTCGTACTCGTCCTGCTTCAGGCCGAGTTCGGCCCAGGGCTGGGCGGTGTCGGGGCTCTCGGCGGCGTGCTTGACGGTGTCCAGGGTCATGACGCGTTGACCAGCTTCTTGAGGAGCGAGGTGAAGAAACCGAGGCCGTCCGTGCGGCCGGTGCCGATCAGCGGCTCGACGGCGTGCTCGGGGTGCGGCATCAGGCCGACGACGTTGCCGGCCGCGTTGGTGATGCCGGCGATGTCGCGGAGCGAACCGTTCGGGTTGCCGTCGAGGTACCGGAAGGCCACCCGGCCCTCGGCCTCCAGCTCGTCGAGGGTGCGCTCGTCGGCGACGTAGCGGCCGTCGATGTTCTTCAGCGGGACGGAGATCTCCTGACCCGCCGCGTAGTCGGCGGTCCAGGCCGTGTCCGCGTTCTCCACCCGCAGCTTCTGGTCACGGCAGATGAAGTGCAGGTGGTTGTTGCGCAGCATCGCGCCCGGCAGCAGGTGCGTCTCGGTGAGCACCTGGAAGCCGTTGCAGATGCCGAGGACGGGCATGCCCGCCTTCGCCTGGTCGATGACGGACCCCATCACGGGCGAGAAGCGCGAGATGGCGCCCGCTCGCAGGTAGTCGCCGTAGGAGAAACCGCCCGGCAGGACCACGGCGTCGACCTGCTTGAGGTCCTTGTCGCGGTGCCACAGCGGCACGGGCTCAAGGCCGGCGATCCGGACGGCGCGCTGGGTGTCGCGGTCGTCGAGAGTGCCGGGGAAGGTGATGACTCCTACGCGTGCCGTCACGAGTCGACCCGCACGGTGAAGTCCTCGATCACGGTGTTCGCGAGAAACGTTTCCGCCATCTCGCGGATACGGGCGAGGGCGGCGTCGTCGACCGGACCCTCCACCTCGAGTTCAAAGCGCTTGCCCTGACGGACGTCGGCGATCCCCTCGAAGCCCAGGCGTGGCAGTGCGCGCTGCACCGCCTGCCCCTGCGGGTCGAGGATCTCCGGCTTGAGCATGACGTCGACTACGACGCGTGCCACTGGCACTCCCGGTGTGTGGTGCGTGAGCTGAAGCGGTGAGGCCCACAGTACCGCCCCGAAAAATCTACGCGCATAGATATGCTGGAACCGCCCGGCGTGTTTTCGCGTCACCACCGATGACGCCCGGGAAAAAATTCCGGAAAAATGCCGGGCGAACACCCGGTTCCCATTGCACCGGGCGGCCCGGACGGAATTAACTGGGCTTCACCCTGCAATGCCCTTTGCTGTACAAATGAATATGTATTGGCCGAGAACACGTCGGCAATCCATAGAAACCCCTGCATCGCCGCAGGTCACCGCGGCGATACCGGCCGAAAGGACCGATTTCCGTGGCGCAGCGCGTAGTGGTCACCCTCTCCGACGACATCGATGGCGGGGAAGCCGCGGAGACCGTCGCCTTCGGGCTCGACGGCAAGTCGTACGAGATCGACCTGAACACAGCCAATGCGAAGAAACTGCGAAAGCTGCTCGCGCCTTACGTGGCGGTCGGCCGCAAGAAGTCGCGGTCGGGGCGTGTCTACCACCGCACGGCCGTCTCCCCGGACCCGGCGGCGGTGCGCGCCTGGGCCCGCTCGCACGGCATGGACGTGCCGCCCCGCGGACGCATCCCCAAGAAGGTCTACGAGGCGTTCAACGCGGGGGCCTGACGGCCCCCCGCCGCCGCGTCCCCGCCCCGCTCCTGCCCGGCCGGCCCCGGCCGGGCACCGATTTGCCAAGCACCCCCAGTGATCAGCTAGAGTCTGGATCAACGCCGAGGGGCAAGTCCGGGAAACCGGGCGGCACTTCGGAGGTCACGCGGGTGTAGCTCAGTAGTAGAGCGCCCCCTTTCCAAGGGGGAGGCGCAGTGTGCGATTCCTGTCACCCGCTCTGACCGTTCACCGGCCGCATCCGCGGCCGCGCTGGACGGACGCGCGGGTGTAGCTCAGTAGTAGAGCGCCCTCTTTCCAAGAGGGAGGCGCAGTGTGCGATTCCTGTCACCCGCTCTGACCGTTCACCGGCCGCATCCGCGGCCGCGTCGGACGGACATGCGGGTGTAGCTCAGTAGTAGAGCGCCCCCTTTCCAAGGGGGAGGCGCAGTGTGCGATTCCTGTCACCCGCTCTCATCGCTTACCGACCACTCCCCGGAGTCCGGTACAGTGGTGTTCGCGCCGCCCAGTGAGAGCTGGTCGGAAGCATGCGGACGTAGCTCAGTTGGTAGAGCACCACCTTGCCAAGGTGGATGTCGCGAGTTCGAGTCTCGTCGTCCGCTCAGAGAACGAAGGCCCCGGTCATTGCGACCGGGGCCTTCGTCGTGTTCCCGGGAGCCGGCGGATGACATTCGTCATCCCAAGTCGTGACAGCTCGCACTGCCTCCCGCCCGGATCCGCCGGAAGGCTTGGGGACATGAACCACGGGGACAGTGTGATCACGGCCTCAGGGCTGCGGCGGCGCTACGGGCCGGCCGGGGACAAGGGGTACGAGGCGGTACGGGACGTCTCCTTCGACGTCCGGCGCGGGGAGCTCTTCGCGCTGCTGGGGACGAACGGTGCGGGCAAGACCTCCACCGTCGAGCTGCTGGAGGGCCTCGCCCGGCCGACGGGCGGCTCGGCGCGGGTGCTCGGCCACGATCCGTACGCCGAACGCAGGGTCGTGCGGCCGCGGATCGGGATGATGCTGCAGGACGGCGGCTTCCCGGCCGAGCTGACGGCCGCCGAGACGGTGACGATGTGGGCGGGCTGCACGAGCGGCGCCCGGCCCGTCGACGAGGCGCTCGGCCTCGTCCGGCTCGGCGGGCGGCGCGACGTGCGCGTCAAGCAGCTCTCGGGCGGCGAGCGGCGGCGGCTGGACCTCGCGCTGGCCCTGCTCGGGCGGCCCGAGGTGCTCTTCCTCGACGAGCCCACCACCGGGCTGGACCCGGAGGCCCGGCACACCACCTGGGAACTGGTCCGGCAGCTGCGCGCGGAGGGCACCACGATCCTGCTCACCACGCACTACCTGGAGGAGGCCGAGGCCCTCGCCGACCAGCTGGCGATCATGCACCGGGGGCACATCGTGGCCTCCGGGACGCCGGGCGAGGTGATCGGCGCGTACCCGGCGCGGATCCGCTTCGCGATGCCGGACGGCTGGTTCGTCGGCGATCTGCCGCCGCTGGCCGAGCTGGGGGTGCTCCGGCACGAGGAGACGGACGGACGGGTGGAGCTGCAGACCCGGGAGCTGCAGCGGACGCTGACCGGGCTGCTGGTGTGGGCCCGGGACAAGGACGTCGAGCTGGAAGGGCTCGACGCACGGACCGCCTCGCTGGAAGAGGCGTTCCTGGCGATAGCAGGTACGGCGGCGGAGTCCGGGAGGGACGCGTGATGGCGGTGGGCACGACGGGTACGGGGGTCTCGACGAGCACGACGACCGTCGCGGGACGGGCGCTGGCGCTCGGCCGGGCGGAGATGAAGCTGCTGGGACGCAACCGGGTGGCGCTGTACACGGCGCTGGTGATGCCGGTCCTCATGATCTACATGCTGCGGTCGGCGACGAAGAACGCGGACCTGAGCGGGACGGGGCTGTCCCTGACCGAGGTGACGATGACGGGCGCCTTCGGCTACGTCCTGCTCTTCGTCGTCCACACCAGCCTCATCACCGTCTACACCGCGCGCCGCCAGGAGCTCGTGCTCAAGCGGCTGCGGACGGGCGAGGCGGGGGATGCGGAGATCCTCGCGGGGACGGCGCTGCCCTCGGCGGCCATCGCCCTTGCACAGTGCGTGCTGTTGGTGGTGGCGGGTTCGGTGTGGCTGCACATGCGGGCACCGGCACGGCCCGAACTGCTGGTCGCGGGCATGCTGTTGGGGATCGTGCTGCTCGCGGCGCTGGCCGCCGTGTTCACCCGGTTCACCAAGAACTCGGAGAGCGCCCAGCTCACGGCGCTGCCGTTCGTCATGGTCTCGATGATCTTCTCCGGGATGTTCTGGCCGCTGGAGGCCATGCCCCACGGACTGGCGACGTTCTGCGAGGTGCTGCCCATGACGCCGGTCCTCCAACTGGTGCGCACCGGCTGGCTCGGCGGTGCGAGCACGGGCGAGGCGCTGGGGCACCTCGGGGCCGCGTTGGCCTGGACCGTGGTGGCCGTGTTTGCTGTACGCCGGTGGTTCCGCTGGGAACCGCGGCACTGAGCGAAGCAGCAGGGGGGACGGCTCGTGGTCGGGTGGGTGCGGAGGTTTCGCAGCCGGAGCAAGGTCGAGCAGATCGATCTCTACACGCGCACCGCGCTGTACGTGATCCCGTGGTTCTCCCTCCTCGTCGAGGCGGCCACCGTGGTGGCCATGGCCGACGGGCGCGGGTCCGCGGTGCTGGCCTGGTCACTGATCGCGGTGGCCGTCGCCCAGTGCGTCGTCGGCAAGCAGCTCCTGGGGCGCGCGCTCGACCGTTACCTCGGCAAGGAGGTTGCGCTGCGGGGACGGATGGCCTGCTCGCTGGTGCTCATGGCGGCGGCGCTCGGCATTCTCGTCTTCCTGCCGACCACGAGGACGCCGGACGGCACCCCGCAGATCGGGCTCACGATGATGATGTCCACCGCGCTGCCGCCGCTGGGGGCGTTCTGCCTGATCGCGCGCAAGCGCGTGTACGCCGCCGGCACGCTGGCGGGCTCGGCCGCCGTGGCCGTGATGTTCGCCGCGGGCGGCGCTCCGGTGCCGGCCGCGGTGGGCGACTCGGTGGTCGCCCTGTTCATCAGCGCATGGATCATCCTCGTGGCGCGGGTGTCCGGGTGGATGCTCGCCATCGTCTGGGAGGTCGACGCCGCCCGTGAGATCCAGGCCCGGCTCGCCGTGGCCGAGGAACGGCTGCGGTTCTCGCGGGACATGCACGACGTGATGGGCCGCAACCTCGCGGTGATCGCGCTCAAGAGCGAGCTCGCGGTGCAGCTCGGGCGGCGCGGTTCGCCTGCCGCGCTGGACCAGATGGCCGAGGTGCAGCGCATTGCGCAGGAGTCCCAGCGCGAGGTCCGCGAGGTCGTGCGCGGCTACCGGGAGGCCGATCTGCACACGGAACTGGAGGGCGCGCGCGGGGTGCTGAGCGCCGCCGGGATCGCGTGCCGCATCGACGGCCCGGACAGCGACCGGCTGCCGCCCGCCGTGCAGTCGGCCCTGGGGTGGGTGGTGCGCGAGGCGACCACCAACGTGCTGCGGCACGCGGAGGCGACGCGCTGTGCGGTGCGGCTGCGCGTGACGGACGCGGGGGCACGGGCGGTGCTGGTCATAGAGAACGACGGCGTCCGGGACGGGGGCCCGGCGCCGGCCGGAAAGGGAGGCTCGGGGATCGCGGGGCTCCGGGAGCGGCTGGCGGTGCTGGGGGGCACGCTGGTGGCCGGGCCCGGGGACCGGGGTACGTTCCGGCTGACGGCGGAGATCGGGGAGGGGACGGCCGCATGACCGAGGAGCGTCGGGAACCACTGCGCGTACTGCTCGCCGACGACGAGCACCTGATCCGCGGCGCCCTCGCCGCCCTGCTGGGGCTCGAGGACGATCTGCAGGTCGTCGCCGAGGCCGCCTCGGGTCCGGAGGCGCTCGCCATGGCGCGGGTGCACCGGCCCGATGTGGCGGTGCTGGATCTTCAGATGCCGGGTGCCGACGGTGTGACGGTGGCCACATCCCTGCGCGCCGAACTGCCCTCGTGCCGCTCGATGATCGTGACGAGTCACGGCCGCCCCGGACACCTCAAGCGGGCCCTGGAGGCGGGGGTGCGCGCGTTCGTCCCGAAGACCGTCTCGGCCCAGCGGCTCGCCGAGATCATCCGCACCGTGCACGCCGGAAACCGCTACGTGGACCCCGAGTTGGCGGCCGACGCGATCAGCGCGGGCGACTCGCCGCTGACCGCGCGCGAGGCCGAACTGCTGGAACTGGCCGAGGACGGGGCCCCCGTCGCGGAGATCGCGGAGCGGGCCTCGCTGACGCCGGGAACGGTCCGCAACTACCTCTCCTCGGCCGTCGCGAAGCTGGGTGCGGAGAACCGTCACGCGGCAGCGCGCACCGCACGCGCTCAGGGTTGGCTATAGTGGTTCTCGCACCGCACGGAAGAGCGGAGCGAAATGCGGACGTAGCTCAGTTGGTAGAGCACCACCTTGCCAAGGTGGATGTCGCGAGTTCGAGTCTCGTCGTCCGCTCGTAGAACGAAGGCCCCGGTCATGGCGACCGGGGCCTTCGTCGTTCCCCCGTGTTCCCCCGTACCGCCTCAGGCTTCTGGGAAGTGCAGGCGGAAGCGCGCTCCCCCGCCCTCGGCCCGTTCCGCCGTGAGCTCCGCCCCGTGGGCCCGGGCGATCTGCCGGGCCATGGCCAGACCCAGGCCGGAGCCGGGCAGGGCGCGGGCCTGGCGGGAGCGGTAGAAGCGGTCGAAGACGTACGGCAGGTCCTCCGCGGAGATGCCGGGGCCGTGGTCGCGAACGGTGAGGTCGGCGGCGCCGTCCGTACGGGCCAGGCGCACTTCCACCATCGCGCCGGCCGGGCTGAATTTGGCGGCGTTGTCGAGCAGGTTGGACAGCAGCCGGGCCAGCCGGGCCGGGACGCCGAGGACCGTGACCCCGGTCACGTCGACGGTGAAGACCGTGTGCGGCCAGTGGCCGCGGGCCTGGGCCACGCAGCGCTCGACGAGGCCGTCGAGGCGCACCTGCTCCACCAGCGGCTGCGGCTCCTCGTCGCGGGCCAGCTCGATCAGGTCGTTGACCATGCCCGTCACCTCGCGCATCTGACGGCCCAGGGCCTCGGCGGCACGGTCGCGCTGGGCGGCGGAGAGGCGGTCGGCGCGGGCCAGGAGTTCGGCGTTGGTACGCAGCGCGGTGAGCGGGGTGCGCAGCTCGTGGGAGGCGTCGGCGACGAGGCGGCGCTGGGCGGCGACCGCCTCCTCCAACTCGCCGAGCATGGTGTTGAAGCTGGTCGCGAGACGGGTGATCTCGTCCTGGCGGCGCGCCTCGTACGGGAGCAGCTCGATGCGGTGGGCGGGGTCGCGGGTGGCGGCGATGCGCTCGGCGGTGGCCGTGAGGCGGGTGACGGGGCGCAAGGAGGTCCGGGACGTGGCATAGCCGAGGCCCGCCGCGAGCAGGACACCTGCGCCACCGACCGCGCCGAGCAGCAGGCCCGCCTGCCGGACGCCCTGGTCGACGGTGTCGGAACGGACGGCCACCTGGAGGGCGAGGTGCCCCGGGAACTGCTGCGTGTACATGCGCAGGGCGCGGCCGTTGAGGCTGATGTTGCTGTAGTACGGGCCCAGGGTGCCGGCCGCGACGCGGCGGGTGGCGCCGGTCACGGGCAGCACCAGGCCGCTCTGGCCGGGGGCCGTGGGGTCGGCGGGCACGAGCTGGGCGCAGGCGGGTGCGGCCAGCCAGGAGCACTCGCCGTAGAGCGCGCCGTGGGCGTTGCTGCCGCGGTTCTGCTGGGTGATCAGGGAGGCCTGCTGCTTGAGCTGGAGGTCCAGCTGGCGGCCGAGCTCGTAGCGGATGACGACGTACGCGGCGGCCAGCACGCCGAGCGCGACGAGGGCGACGGCCGCGGAGGTGACCAGGGCCAGGCGGCCGCGGAGGCGGAGGCGTCTCACCGGTCGCCCGGCTCGCTGAGGCGGTAGCCGATGCCGTGCACGGTGTGGATCAGGCGGGGCGCGCCGCCCGTCTCCAGCTTGCGGCGCAGGTAACCGATGTAGACCGCGAGGGAGTTGGACTCCGGACCGAAGTCCGTTCCCCAGACCCGCTCCTGGATCACCTCGCGGGGCAGCACCTGTCCCGGGTGCCGCAGGAACACCTCCAGCAGGGCGAACTCGGTGCGGGTGAAGTCCAGTTCGGCGCTGCCGCGCACGCCGGTGCGGGTGACCGGGTCGACGCGGAGGTCCGCGAAGGCGAGGCCGGCGCCCTCGGCCTCGGGCGGCGCCTCCGGTGCCGCGCGGCGGAGGAGGGCCCGGAGGCGGGCCAGGAGCTCGTCCAGGGCGAAGGGTTTGACGAGGTAGTCGTCGGCCCCCGCGTCCAGGCCCGCGACCCGGTCGGAGACGGCGTCGCGGGCGGTGAGGACGAGCACGGGGGTGCGGTCGCCGAGCGAGCGGAGGCGGCGGCAGACGGCGAGGCCGTCGAGGACGGGCATGGCGAGGTCGAGGACGATGGCCGCCGGGGCCCTTTCGGCGATCGCCGAAAGGGCCTCGAGGCCGTCTGCTGCCGAGCGGACGTCGTAGCCCTCGACGGTGAGGCCGTCGACGACCGCTGCGCGGACGTCCGGGTCGTCGTCGACGACCAGGACGACTGGCGTCGTGGGCATACGGGCCTCCGTGATCGTGCGGGCACCGCCCACTCTGGCACGCCGTGTCTGAGAGCACTCTTATCCGGTGCGGGTGCACTGTGGTTGCTCGCGCAGTTCCCCGCGCCCCTGACGGGGCGCGGCACCGCAGGGCGCAGCCGGGTCCAAAGGTGACCGCACCTTTGAAACCGCCGCAACCCGCTTACCCCGCCAACCGGGCCGTCAGGCCCACCTGGTGCCCGTGAGGCGTTCGTACGCCTCCGCGTACTTGGCATGCGTGCGTTCCACGACCTCCGCCGGGAGCTCGGGCGGAGGGAGTTCGCCGTGGCGGTCCCAGCCGGATTCCGGGGACGTCAGCCAGTCGCGGACGAACTGCTTGTCGTAGGAGGGCTGCGCCCTCCCCGGCTGCCATTCCTCCGCCGGCCAGAAGCGGGAGGAGTCGGGGGTCAGGACCTCGTCCGCGAGGACCAGGTCCCGTCCCCCGAAGCCGAATTCGAACTTGGTGTCCGCGACGATGATGCCGCGGTCCCGGGCGATGTCCCGGGCGCGCCCGTAGACCGCGAGCGTCAGCTGCCGCAGCTGCGCCGCCGTCTCGGCTCCCACCCGGCGGGCGACCTCCTCGTACGGGACGTTCTCGTCGTGCTCGCCGACCTCCGCCTTGGTTGCGGGCGTGAAGATGGGGGACGGGAGTTCGGAGCCGTCCTCCAGGCCCTCGGGGAGGGCCAGCCCGCAGACCGTGCGGGTCTGGCGGTACTCGGCGAGGCCGGAGCCGGTCAGGTAGCCGCGGGCCACGCACTCGACCGGGAGCATGTCCAGGGAGCGGCAGACGAGCGTGCGGCCGGCCCAGTCCGCGGGGGCGCCGGCCGGGACGTCGGTGGAGATCACGTGGTTCGGGACGAGGTCCGTGAGGCGGTCGAACCACCACAGGGACAGCTGCGTGAGGATGCGGCCCTTGCCCGGGATCCCGGTGGGCAGCACCCAGTCGTACGCGGACATCCGGTCGCTGGCGACCATCACCAGATTGCCGTGCTCGTCGCGGTAGAGGTCACGGACCTTGCCCGTGTGCAGGTGCTGGAGCCCCGGCACCTCGACCGGTTCGGGCTTCTCGACGAATCCGGACACGCAATCCTCCTGGTGGTTTGTCCAAGCCCCTCGATTCTGCCGCATGGGCCCGGGCGGCGGCGGGGCGGGGATCAGCAGCGTTTGCAGATGCGGTCCAGGAGGTTGGCCGTGGCCCGCTGGACGCGGGCGTCCATGTGGCCGGGCCGGTCCAGGGCGGGGGACCAGGCGAAGGTGCCCGCGGCGAAGACCAGGGCGCCGCTCGGGGCCCGGTACAGCGAGGTCTCCTGGTGCCGTACGGCCCCCTCGCCGTCCTTGTAGGGCGAGTGCGCCAGGAGGATCCGGCGGGTGTGCTCGGGCAGGGCCGTCCGGGGGTAGTAGCGGTCGGCCTCGCCCGCGACGAGGCCGGGCAGCTCGTCGCCCTCGCCCGCGCCCGTGGCCTCCCACAGCCAGTGGTCGGCGTTGCGGACGACCAGGGGGGCGGGCTCCGGGACCCGGCCCGCGTACTGGATGCCGAGGAACTGCTGCTCAGGAGGAGAAACGTCCCTCCAGAGGGCCGAGCGCCCGGGCCCGCGGCGCTTGCGGCAGCTGAGCAGGTGGTCGGGGCCGGCCGGCGAGGGGGCGAGCTCGACCTGCCAGTACATGGTGTTGGCGGAGAGGAAGACCAGCGACGTGCCGGCGTCCCGCGCGGACTCCACGGCCTGCCGCATGGGCACCGACCAGTACTCGTCGTGGCCGGGGAAGACCATGCCCCGGTAGCGGGAGGGGTCGATGCGGCCCGCGTGCAGATCGCGGGTGTCGGCGTAGGCGAGGCCGTAGCCGTAGCGCTCGGCCCAGCGGATGAAGTCGTAGGCGTGGCCCACGTGCAGCGGCAGGCCGGCGCCCGCGAAGGGGCGGTCGAAGGAGACCGTGGTGGCCGCGCCCTCCTCGCCGAGCAGCCGGCCGTCCGCATCCCACGCGTGGTAGAGGCTGGCGCCCGTGCGGCCGTCCTCCGGGTAGAGGTTGTAGGCCTGCCAGGTGATGTCGGGCAGGACGAGCAGCAAGTCGGCGGGGGTGGCGTCGCGGATGAGGAAGGGGATGTGGCTGCGGTAGCCGTCGGCGGTGGTCAGGACGGCCACATGGGCGCCGGTGCTCCAGTAGCCGGGGATCTGCAGCCGCCAGGAGAGCCACCAGTGGTGGCAGGAGACCGTGCGCTCCGCCGTGAGCGGCGGCGGCTGGACGATGCCGGAGAGCCGGGGGCTGCTGCTGATCTTCGCTGCGCCGTCGCCCCCGTAGTGGCCGATGCGGTAGATGTCCACGCCGAACTGCTGCGGGGGGTCGACGGTGATGCGGAAGTCCACGGCCTCGCCGGGGGCGACGGTGCTCGCGGTGGCGAAGCCCTTGATCTGGCGGTGGACGTCGTCGGCCGTGCGGGGGCCGGGGCGGCGGGGCACGGGCACGCCCGGGCCGGCCCGGTCCGGGACCGGGTCCACGTACCAGGGGATGATCTGGCCGGTGTCGGCGAAGTAGTACTCGTCGCCGCGCAGCCAGGGCAGCGGGCCCTGGCCGAAGGGATCCGAGACGGCGTGCGCGAGCGCGCCGGACTCCCAGCGGCGGATCTGGTCCGTACCCATCTGCGCTCCCTCCCCTGTGCCCCCGTGGCGCCGGTTCCGTCCCGCCTCAGCCGTCCCAGCAGAGCACATGGACGGTCCGGCTCGTCACCGGTCGTCGCGAAATTCCCCGAAAGTGATGGTCCGAGCCCATACGCAGCGTCACATCGTCACATCAGCCAGGCCTGTTCGCCAGGGGTCAGACCAGCCGTACCGGCTTCTCCGACCGCACGCCGACCTCGCCGAGCCAGGCACGCAGCGGCTCGCCGTCCCCCTCCTCGACCAGACTCAGCACCGTACGGGCCAGGTCCGCGCGGCGGGCGCCGCCGACCAGCAGGGCCGGGCCGTCCAGCCAGTCCAGGCCGGGGACGGCGCCGGCGGTGTCCACGGCGGCGCAGCACACCATGGCCGTCACATGGTCGGTGAGCAGCTCGCGGCCGCTGCGCGGCGGCTGGAGCGGGAACAGCGGGGCCAGGCCGTCGCACCGGGGGTCGCCCGCGGGGGCGGCCGCGCCGGGGTACTCCGGGCGCTCCTCCAGGGCGGCCTCGCGGGCGACTTCGGCGCTCAGCCGCACCCCCAGCTCCTCGCCGAGCCCGCTGCCCGCCGGGCCGCTGAGGCGCTCCAGGACGCGGGCCACGGTGGGCGCCGCGGGGGTGGCGTCGGGGCCGGGGCCGGCCAGGGCGCCTGCGGCGCCGTAGGGGGCCAGGTCGTCGAGAACGTCGAGAACACGGTGCAGCCGGGCGGCCTCCAGCCGCCACTTGCGGTCCACGACCTCCTCCGGGTACTGGCTCCAGGCGACCGGGGACCAGCCGGGGCCGGGCTCCTGCGGACCGCCGTGGAAGAGCCGGGCGGCCAGCAGCGAGGCGGCCTCGTCGATGACGCCGGGCTCCTCCAGCAGATCGCATGCGGGCCGCTCGCCCAGCCGGGAGGCGAAGCCCTCCGCGAGCCGGTCGCGGCGGGAGAGCTCGGTGAGCGCGGAGACCACGCCCGCGTCCAGCCGGGAGGGCCAGCGGCCCATCCGCCAGGCGGGCAGGGCGACCCGGTTCAGCAGCCGGTCCCAGCCGGCGTAGGCGAGGCCGACCTGCTCCTGGGCGACGATGCGCAGCCCGTAGTCCACGGTCTGGGCGCGCTCGGAGGCGGCTGCGGCCACGCCGCGCTCCATCTCGGCGGCGTGGCCGCGGCAGGAGCGCAGCAGCAGCCGGGCGGCCCAGCCCACGAAGGCGAGGGCGGGCCGCCCGGCCGCGACCGCCACGGCGGCGTCCAGCCCGCGGACGAAACGGCGCGCGGCCGCTATGTCGGGGTGGGCGGAGGGGCCCGTGCCCGCCACCACGGGTGCGAGCAGGGCGCGCAGTTCGGCGACCCGCATCCACCACAGGAACGGGGAGCCGATCACCAGCACGGGGGCCGCGCAGGCCCGCCCGCGGGCCGGCAGGACGCCGCGCGCGGAGGCGTGCGCGGGATGCGTGCGGTCCTCCAGCCAGCTGTCGCAGTCGGGGGTGAGGGCTATCGCGGAGGGCGCCGGGACGTCCATCCGGTCGGCGAGGTCGCGGACCAGGCGGTAGAGGTCGGGGGCGGTCTCCTCGGGGATCGGGACGGTGGGGCTGAGGGCCGGTCTCGCCCGGGCGACCACGGCGGCCACGGCGGCCGCCAGCAGCAGCACGACGACGGCGAGGACGCCCACCGCCCCGCGGAGCGTCTCCCAGCCGGAGCCGTCCGGGATGTGGCCGGTGAGCCGGCCCGTGAGCAGCACGACCGCAGCCGCCGCGGGCAGCAGGGCGACGGCCAGCGCGGCGCTGCGCACGCGCAGCACGGCGAGGGCTCGGGTGCGCGCGGCGTGCGCGCCGGTTTCGGGAACTGCCACGGGACCTGATCACCCCCAGTTGCCGGTAGTGCTCCGCCGAGGTGTGCGGCGCGGGCGGGGCCCGTGCCGCAGTCCTTTGCCTGTCTCCCCCACTGTGGCACCGGCCTCCGACATCGCAATGCCGGTGGGCCAGTTGGGCCGCCCCGTCAGTCGGACGGCAGGCGGCCTCCGCCGACCCTAGATTGCGGGCACGGCATCCGTCAGCCGGTTGGGGGATCGGTCACCCGATCGAATGGCTTTGGCTAAAGCTTGTACGGCGCCAAGCACTCCGTGCGCAGTGGAGTGCGTCAGCTGCGGGCTCGCTGTGGCCGGTCGCGCAGTTCCCCGCGCCCCTTCGGGGCACGGCGCCGTCAGCTCCTGGCGGCCTGTTCCGCGATGTCCGTGCGGTGGTGCGAACCCTCCAGCCGGATCCGGGACACGGCCGCGTACGCCCGGTCCCGGGCGGTGGCCAGGTCGGCACCGGTCGCGGTCACGGACAGCACCCGGCCGCCCGCGCTGACCACGCGGCCCTCGGCGTCCCGGGCGGTGCCCGCATGGAGCACGTACGCCTCGTCCGTTTCTGCGGCCTCCGGCAGCCCCTCGATGACGTCGCCCGTGCGCGGGGTGCCCGGGTAGTTGTGCGAGGCGATCACGACGGTGACGGCCGCGCCGTCGCTCCAGCGCAGCGGGGGCACCTCGGCCAGGCCGCCCGTCGCGGCGGCCAGCAGCAGTCCGGCCGGCGGGGTCTTCAGACGGGCCAGCACGACCTGGGTCTCCGGGTCGCCGAAGCGCGCGTTGAACTCGATCACCCGCACCCCGCGCGAGGTGAGCGCCAGGCCCGCGTAGAGCAGCCCGGAGAAGGGCGTGCCCCGGCGGCGCAGTTCGTCCACGGTGGGCTGCAGCACGCTCTCCAGCACCTCGTCGACGAGCTTCGGCGACGCCCACGGCAGCGGCGAATAGGCGCCCATGCCACCGGTGTTGGGGCCCTCGTCCCCGTCGAGCGCGCGCTTGAAGTCCTGCGCGGGCTGCAGCGGGACGACCGTCTCGCCGTCCGTGAGCGCGAAGAGCGAGACCTCGGGCCCGTCCAGGAACTCCTCGATCACCACACGGTCGCAGCCCAGCGCATGCTCGCGCGCCGCCTCCAGGTCGGCCGTGACCACGACGCCCTTGCCCGCCGCGAGGCCGTCGTCCTTGACGACGTACGGGGCGCCGAAGGCGTCCAGGGCCTCGTCGACCTCCGCCGGGGTGGTGCACACGTAGCTGCGGGCCGTGGGGACGTTCGCGGCGGCCATCACGTCCTTGGCGAAGGCCTTCGAGCCCTCCAGCCGCGCCGCCTCGGCCGACGGGCCGAAGACGGGGAAGCCGCGCTCCCGGAGCGCGTCGGCCACGCCCGCCACCAGGGGGGCCTCCGGGCCGACCACCACGAGGTCCGCACCCAGTGCCGCGGCGAGCTCCGCCACGGCGGCGCCGTCGAGGGCGTCCACCGGGTGCAGCTCGGCGACGTCGGCGATCCCGGCGTTGCCGGGGGCGCAGTGCAGCGCGCTGACGTCGGGATCGAGGGAGAGAGCGCGGCACAGGGCATGTTCGCGGGCGCCGCCGCCGATGACGAGGACCTTCACAGGGGTCACCCTACGGCCTGCCCTGTCGATCACTACGACGCGGGCCCCGGGCCCGGCTCGTAGGAACCTCCGTGGGCCCTCCATGGAATCTCCGCCCCCTCTCCGGCCCACTCTTTCGAGTGAGGGTGCGAGCGCCCTATACCCGATTCCCCTGCACTTACGGACGGAAAAGGCCGGATCTTGCCTCCAACGCCAACCGTTCGGCGGTAGGAAGGAAACTGCGCACTGCTATGACGCCATGACGGCAAGACGACAAATCAAGGGAGAGCAGGGGTGAGCCAGCCTGAGATGCAGCCCGAGGGGCCTCCGCGGGAGCAGGGAGGCCAGGGAGGGCAGCACCGGGGCGACCTGCGCGGCCGGACCTTCCCCCAGGGGGACTGGGGCGAGCCCGCCGTGCGGCTCGACGAGCTCTACCGGTGGGTGGAGAGCGGCGCACTGTATCTGGCCGACTGGTACCTCGCCGACCGCGCCTGGAAGCGCCGCTGGGCCCGCGCGCTGCGGCTCGCGGCGGCCGTGTGCGCCGTGATCGGGGCCGCGCTGCCGGTGCTGGAGCTGACGAAGGCGCTGCGCGGGGGAACGGCCTGGGCGTTCCTCTTCCTGCTGGGCGCGGTGGCATGCGTGGCCTGCGACCGCTACTTCGGGCTGACGACGGGCTGGATGCGGGCCGTCGCGACGGCCCAGGCGGTGCAACGGCGCCTGGAGGCCCTGCAGTTCGACTGGGCATCGGAGTGCGTGCGCGAGGTCCTCGGTCCGACGGAGGGTACGGCCAGCGAGGCCGCCGAGCGGTGCCTGACCGTGCTGCGGCGCTTCTCGGAGGACGTGTCCGAGCTCGTACGGGCCGAGACGGCGGACTGGATGGTGGAGTTCCGGGCCGGGCCGGCGCCGCTGCTGACGCAGTCGCTGGTGGCGTGGTCGCCTCGCGGCGATGCCGGGGGGGCAATCGGGCGGTTCCCATTGCCCCCGGGGACGCGGCCGAACATGCCGCGGCAGCGGCCGCCGGAGTCGCCGCGGTAGGGGCTCATCTGCGGGTACGTCGTGGCTGGTCGCGCCCACGCGGCGGAGCCGCAAATCGAAACAGCCCCGCGCCCCGTACGGGGCGCACGCCCCCACAGCTGAAAACCATCAAAGACCCCAGACCCACGCTCCACCAAGCAGAAAAG